>JAUNDA010000004.1:0-8157 GCA_030526295.1 Eubacteriales bacterium | reverse complement strand
TCGGTTATAATCGATGTGGATTTGATGGAGTATAGGGTTTTGGATTTGAAAATTACCCCATAAAAAGGGAGGAACCCGGATGCCGTTAAACGACAGCCGGGTTTGTATTATGAAAAAACTTATTATGCAACAACAGGTTTTCTGTCTGTTATCTTATGCTCATATAATAAAATCCAAAAATGTACATTTTTTACTTATTAGTTGAAGAATTGTAAAACTAATTGTTAACAAACCATGAATATGAAATTAGAAGCACACGCAAAAATCAACATAGCACTCGATGTAACGGGTATTCTTCCAAACGGATACCACAAGGTTAAGATGATCATGCAGGAGATAGGCCTTCATGACGACGTTTACGTAGACCTGGTTTTAAAGGGTGAGAATCTGGAGGCGGATTGCGGCAAAACATGTGAGGGAAAGGATGTCCATGCATGTGATGCAGACAATAAGACGGCTATAGAAACAGAGGATACTGCCATAAAAATCACATGTACAGTCATGGATGAAGATGGTAACGACATCCCTGGTGTGCCCACAGATGAGAAAAACATCGCTGTCAAAGCGGCGAGGTTAATGCTTGATGAAGCCGCGGCACGTAAGGCTTCAGGTTTGTCTTGTGGTCATGAGGCCGGTGTGGACTGCACTGATATTCGAAATATCGAAGAGGTCAGAATTAAGCTTGTTAAACGTATCCCCGCAGCGGCAGGAATGGCAGGAGGCTCAACTGATGCGGCAGCTGTTTTAAAGGCACTTAACGAGATGCTTTCACTTAACCTGTCACAGGTGGAACTTATGGTAATCGGCCTTAAGATTGGTGCCGATGTACCATATTGCATAATTGGCGGAACGGCGCTTGCCGAAGGGATAGGCGAAATGCTTACTCCCCTTAAGAAAATGCCGCACATGCCGTTACTGCTTATTAAGCCGGCTGAGGGTGTCTCGACAAAGGAAATCTATACGGCACTTGATGAGATTCTCGCGAAGGATAAGCCCTGGCTTCATCCTGATGTGGATACATGTGCAGAACTTCTTCCACTTATTGAAACACCGGGAGTGGTTCTCGAGCTTTCGATGTTTATCGGAAACATCCTCGAGCTTGTGACGGCTGAAAGGCTTCCGGTTATTCATAACATTAAGAGCAGAATGATGGATGAGGGTGCGATTGTTTCAATGATGAGTGGCTCAGGCCCAACGGTTTTCGGACTTTTTTACGACGAGGAAACACGAGACAAGGCATATGACAAACTTGCAGCCGAGTTTAGCGGCATGAGTGTAATTAAGACGAGCACCTGAATGTGGATTTAAGGCTGTAACATAACCGAAATTTTTATTTAAGACCATGTATAATTACGGGACGCAAATCAATAGCAGACTAATATCAGCAGAATAATAAAAAGACTAATAACGGAAAAATCTTAGGTTTTTGATTAATAATCATGTCTTAAGAACAGCATTAAAAAATAAATTACAGGAAAAATTAACGGAATTTTCATATGAACATAGTACTACATGAGCCAGGCATTGCACTTAATACCGGCAATATAGGAAGGACATGCGTGGCAACAGGCACAAGCCTTCATCTTATTAGGCCATATGGCTTTAGAATCAGCGAGAAGGAAATAAAAAGGGCCGGAATGGATTACTGGGAGAGAATAGACCTTCACGAGTACATCGATTACGAGGACTTTATCGAAAAGAACCCAGGTGCAAAAATCTGGTTTGCAACAACAAAGGCTAAGCATGTCTATACCGAGGTTAATTACGGACCGGACGATTTTCTCATGTTTGGCAATGAATCGAGGGGAATCCCCGAGGAGATTCTTATTAAGCACCCCGAGCAGTGCATCAGAATTCCGATGATAGAGGGTGAGAGATCGCTTAATTTGGCAAATTCCGCCGCCATCGTTGTTTACGAGGCGCTCAGGCAGAATGATTTTAAGGGGCTTTCACGAGAGGGCGAGCTCCACAGACTTAAGTGGACATAAAAACACAATAATGGTATAATCATTTCCAAATATACGCAGGGGCAGGCCATTCTTGTCGGATGACAGGAAGGAATGCTCCAAAATAATGATGAAATAGAGGTAAAACTTTGAAATATCAGAGTACAAGAAGTAAGAAATACATGACCGACTCGGTAAGTGCCGTTCTTGAGGGCATTGCACCAGACGGCGGTCTTTACATTGCTGATCCGGCCGAGATTGAATTCGACTGGAAAAAGTGCGTTACGGTTAGTGCAAGGGAAATGAGCGAGATGATTCTCCATGCCCTTCTCCCTGAGTTTCCTGACATGAAGGGAATCGTTGAGAGAAGCTATCATGAGAAATTCGAGACAGAGGACCTCACACCGACAGTAAAGGTTGGAGACAGGTACGTGCTCGAGCTTTTCCGCGGACCGACAAGCGCATTTAAGGATGTTGCCCTTTCAGTGCTTCCGCAGCTTATTACAGCAGGAAGAAAGGTAGCAGGTGACGAGGGCGAAGTTGTTATCCTCACAGCCACATCAGGTGATACGGGAAAGGCAGCACTTGAGGGCTTCCACGATGTACCAGGCACAAAGATAGTTGTGTTCTATCCCTACAAGGGCGTAAGTAAGGTACAGGAGCTCCAGATGAGCACGCAGGTTGGCACAAACGTAAAGGTTTGCGCTGTAAGGGGTAACTTCGACGATGCACAGACAGGCGTTAAGAATACCTTTGCGGCACTTAAGGGAAAGGACCTTAATGGCAAGACATTAAGCTCAGCAAACTCAATTAACATCGGACGACTTGCGCCACAGGTAATGTACTATTTTAAGGCCTATTCAGACCTTTTAAAGATGGGTGACATTAAGCTTGGTGATAAGGTGACCTTCGTTGTACCGACAGGAAATTTCGGCGACATCCTCGCAGGCTACTTTGCAAAGCTTCTCGGACTTCCGGTTGGAAAGCTTGTATGCGCCTCAAACCAGAACAACGTGCTTACAGACTTCATCTCTACAGGCACATATGACAGGAGAAGGGAATTCTATAAGACAACCTCACCGTCAATGGACATCCTCGTTTCTTCAAACCTCGAGAGACTTCTTTTCCTTCTTTCAAAGGATGAGGAGTATGTTGCCGGTCTTATGAAGAGTCTTAACGAAGAGGGCGTTTATACAGTTAATGACGAGCTCTTTAAGAAGCTTACCGCGGAGTTTGCATGCGGATACTGCGACGACGAAGCGTCACAGAAGACAATCGGCGAGGTATTTGAAAAGACAGGATACCTCTGTGACCCGCATACATCTGTTGCATGGAATGTTGCAGATAAGTTTATCGGAGAGGAGCCTGTAGTGGTTCTTTCAACGGCAAGCCCGTATAAGTTCCCGGTTGCATGCCTTAGGGCACTCGGTGAGACTCCTTCGGATGATGAGTTCGAGGTTATGGAGCAGCTTAACAAAAAGACAGGTGTTAAGATTCCTGAGAAGCTTAAGAACCTTAAGAATGCAGAGGTTCTTCACAGCGATGTTATTGACAGGGACAAAATCACCGAATATGTGGAGGGATATCTTAAATGAACATAGTATGTCTTGATATGGAGGGCGTTCTCGTTCCGGAAATCTGGATTGCGTTTGCAGAGGCCTCAGGAATACCGGAGCTTAAGCGTACAACAAGGGACGAGCCCGATTACAATAAGCTTATGAACTGGAGACTCGCCATCTTAAAGGAGCACGGCCTCGGAATTAAGGAGATTCAGGAGACAATCGCTAAAATCGACCCGCTCCCAGGCGCAAAGGAGTTCCTCGACGAGCTTCGTACCATCACACAGGTAGTAATCCTTAGTGATACCTTTGAGCAGTTCGCAAAGCCGCTTATGGAAAAGCTCAACTGGCCGAGCATCTACTGCAACACACTTGAGGTTGCCCCAAGCGGAGAAATCACAGGCTTTAAGATGAGATGCGAGCAGTCAAAGCTCACAACAGTAAAGGCACTGCAGTCATGCGGTTTCGATACAATTGCAGCAGGAGATTCATACAACGATCTTGGTATGATCAAGGCTTCAAAGGCTGGCTTCCTGTTCAAATCAACAGACAAGATCAAGGCCGACAATCCGGACATCCCGGCATATGAGGATTTCCCGGAGTTTTTAAGCGCCATTAAGGAGGCACTCGACTGATGAAAGGAATAATTCTTGCAGGCGGCTCAGGCACACGTCTTTACCCGCTTACAAAGGTAACATCAAAGCAGCTTTTACCAATCTACGACAAGCCGATGATCTACTATCCGATGTCCGTGCTCATGCAGGCGGGAATAAGGGACATCCTTATCATCTCGACACCGCAGGACACACCGAGGTTTAAGGACCTTCTCGGGGACGGCTCACAGTTTGGGGTAAACCTCACATATGCCGTACAGCCGTCACCTGACGGACTGGCACAGGCCTTTATTATCGGTGCCGATTTCGTTGGAAATGACACCGTTGCCATGGTTCTCGGAGACAATATCTTCGCAGGAAACGGCCTTAAGAAGAGACTCAACCAGGCTGTTGCAAATGCCGAGCAGGGCAGGGGAGCAACAGTATTCGGTTACTATGTTGACGACCCGGAGAGATTCGGAATCGTTGAGTTCGACAAGGACGGAAGGGCCGTATCAATCGAGGAAAAGCCTGCAAAGCCGAAGTCAAACTACTGCGTGACAGGTCTTTACTTCTATGACAACAGGGTTGTGGAGTTTGCCAAGAACCTTAAGCCGTCAGCAAGGGGTGAGCTTGAAATAACAGACCTTAACCGTATCTACCTCGAGCTTGGTGCGCTTAACGTCGAGCTTCTCGGACAGGGCTTCACATGGCTTGACACAGGCACACACGAAAGCCTCGTTGATGCGACAAACTTCGTAAAGACTGTCGAGACACACCAGCACAGGAAGATTGCATGCCTTGAGGAAATCGCATACCTCAATGGATGGATCACAAAGGACGAGGTATTAAAGGTATACGAGGTTCTCAAGAAGAACCAGTACGGACAGTACCTTAAGGATGTCCTCGACGGCAAGTACATCGACAGGGAAAACGGCTGATCACGTAATCAATAAATGTTGTGCTGCCTGCCCGGGCTGTGACTGTCATGCCTGAATGGAAAGTGCCGTGGACGTAAAAGACTACGGGAAAAATGCACAAATGTGTATGCCGGGGTACAGGCGGAAAATAATAATGCGTCCCGGAAAGGGCGCGGAATGGAGTTTTAATGAAAATTCTCGTAACCGGCGGTGCCGGATTCATAGGTTCAAACTTTGTATACCTTCTCCTCGAGGAAAGACCCGACTGGAAGGTTGTGTGTGTTGACGCATTAACATATGCAGCAAACATCCACACGCTTAACGATGCGTTAAAGAACCCGAATTTCACATTCTACAAGGAAGACATCAGGAACAGGGAGGGCATCTTCGAAATCTTCGAGAAGGAGCACCCGGACGTTGTCGTAAACTTTGCAGCTGAGTCACACGTTGACCGTTCAATCGAGAACCCTGGCATCTTCCTTGAGACAAACATCCTCGGAACACAGGTAATGATGGACGCATGCCGTAAGTACGGCATCGAGAGGTTCCACCAGGTGGGAACTGACGAGGTTTACGGAGACCTTCCGCTTGACAGACCTGACCTCTTCTTCCACGAGGACACACCGATCCATACATCAAGCCCGTATTCGACATCAAAGGCATCAGCTGACCTTCTTGCGCTTGCATACCACAGGACATACGGACTTCCGGTGACCATCTCAAGGTGCTCAAACAACTACGGCCCATACCAGTTCCCGGAGAAGCTCATTCCGCTTATGATTAACAATGCGTCACAGGACAAGAAGCTCCCGGTATACGGCGAGGGACTTAACGTCCGTGACTGGCTCTATGTAAAGGACCACTGCTACGGAATCCTTGCTGTTCTTGAGAAGGGAAAGGTAGGCGAGGTATATAACCTCGGCGGCCACAATGAGAAGGCTAACATCGAAATCGTAAAGATTATCCTTGAGGAGCTCGGAAAGCCTGAGTCACTCATCACATACGTTGCAGACCGTAAGGGACACGACCAGAGATATGCAATTGACCCGAGTAAGGCCAATAAGGAGCTTGGATGGGGACCGACCACGATGTTCAAGGACGGAATTAAGCTCACAATCGACTGGTACAAGAACCACATGGACTGGATGAACGAGTGTACATCTGGCGAATACCAGAATTATTACAAGGAAATGTATAAGGACAGGGTGTAAGACATACTGTACCCGATAAATATGCGTTAAAGGTCCATTAACCGAAAATGGTAAGCGGGGATTTAGCGCAGGTGACAGGACGAAGTGTAACTAATGCACATAGTACTCAATATAGACAACAATTTCATACCACACGCAGCGGCACTCATAGTTTCGGTTCTATCAAACAACAAACCCTGTGCCGCTCGTGGGAATGTTACAATCCAGGTGCTCTCAAACGGAGTCAGTGAGGATAATAAGCAGGCGCTTATTTCACTTGCTGCAAAGTTCGGGGGCATAGTTGTTTTTAGCGAGCTTGACGATTTTGAGGACCGCCTCGCAAGGCTTCTTGGCAGAAAGCCCGAGACGGGTAAGTTTAGTCTCACGGTACTGGCGAGAATCTTTGCCACCGAATATGTTCCGGAGGATGTCGAGCACTTCCTTTACCTCGACTCGGACATGATAGTGAGAGGTGACCTTTCGGGATTATTCTCACTTATGGACGATGAGAAAACAGCGGCCGAGTCGTCTGAGAGTGTGGCTATGGCTGCATCAGAGGTAATGACTTCTAAGGGTAGCAGTTCGGCTTCAACAGTTGCAACGGCTTTTGATGGTGCATCTAATGATGGCGACAGATGTGAGCAGAAGAAGCGATATATCATCATGGCGGCAGCAGAGCCCACGATTTATGAGGAACTCGTTGTAAGTGACCGTTATTTCAATTCCGGAATGATGCTCATCGACAGAAGGGCATGGGTTGAGGAAGACATCACGAAAAAGTGTGTCGACTATTACCGTGAGCATAACGGGGAACTTAGCTTCGTGGACCAGGACATCCTTAACCACGTGCTTTCAGGACGCGTTGGATATGTAAGCCAGCGCTACAATTTCCAGACCAATTACCATTACCAGAGCTACAACTCCCTTATAAAGAGGGCTCCGTGGTATGGAGAAATTGAGAATGCTGAAGATTATAGGGAAGCAGCAAAGGACCCCGTGATAGTTCATTTTGCGGGTGATGAGCGCCCATGGATAAAGGGAAACCACAATCCCTACAGGGATGATTATTATAAATACCTCGATAAGACACCGTGGAGGGACACTCCGCAGGTTAAGGGAAGGGAAGGCTACATGCTTTTCTACCATACGGTGAATGTGTTATCAAAGACATTGCCAGGCTTTAGGACATTAGTATCGAGGATATATCGAAAAGTTGGTAAATAACTGGTTTTACGACTCGGTAGTGGACTTTCAGTAGTTTAATAGATGGGCGGTTCACGTGAATAGCTTAAAATCAGCGAATGCGAATAAGTACCGGAGTAAAACAGGAATGCAAAGGGTGGCCGACAGGCAAGCCCAAATGAGTGACTAAGACTTTCCGAAATGACAGGAAAAAAGGAAACAAAATTGGCATAGAACAGTATTAGAATATATGAGCCTTGCAGCAGTACTACTAAATTACAATGATGCCCGTGCGGCGATTGAAAGCGCAGAACGTCTCTGTGCTTTTTCGTGTATTGACAGGGTAATCATCGTCGATAACAAGAGTACTGACGGCTCGGAGATGGTGCTTCGCGAATATGTTAAAAATCAGAATTTAAATAAGACATACGGCACTGCCGGTGGAGCTAAAAATTCAGATGTAACTACTGATACAACCGTAAATTCAAAAATCAATACAAATCAAGAATCAAACATAAATGCCGGCGGAAGAGTTGTTCTCGTAGAAAATGAGCGTAACGGTGGCTACGGCTATGGCAATAATGCAGGAGTAAGGAAGGCTGCAGAGCTGGGAATGGATTACTGCCTTATTGCAAACCCCGATACTGTTTTCGAGGAGAAGGCGGTACTTACAATGCTTTCGGCTTTTGGAAATAATGAATGCGGGAATACCGGCAATGAGGATGCTCTCAATGATGATGTTCCCGACGATGATGCCCCCAATGATG
>JAUNDA010000065.1 GCA_030526295.1 Eubacteriales bacterium | reverse complement strand
AAATCGAACGAAAATAACGTGATTCGAACGAAAATAACGATTTGAAATAATACTACTAATAATTAACAGCGCATGAACTTAAGCGGTTTCGTGCGCTGTTATTGAGTTTTTGGCCCGAATGTTGTATTATCTAAAGTTGAAGTAATTTGCCCGTAAGGGAGAAATTGATACCAATGGTTTTGATGTGGATGCAGGATTTTTGTTAAAGTTAAGGTCTTGAACAAAAGGTGCTTTGAGCATTAAGATGCCGGAACAAAGGTACCTTGGCATCAGGCTGCTTTAACTAAAGGCTGGGGCATCCTAAAACCTAAAGAAAAGGAGAATAGATTTGAAGCTTGGAATAGTAGGACTTCCGAATGTAGGAAAGTCAACCTTATTTAATTCACTTACAAAGGCAGGAGCTGAGAGCGCAAACTATCCGTTCTGTACAATCGACCCGAATGTGGGTGTCGTGCCTGTACCGGATAAGAGACTCGATCTTTTAACAGAGCTTTACAATGCCCAGAAGACAACACCGGCAGTCATCGAGTTCGTTGACATTGCAGGTCTTGTAAAGGGTGCGTCAAAGGGTGAGGGACTCGGAAACCAGTTCCTTGGAAACATCCGTGAGTGTGACGCAATCGTGCATGTTGTTAGATGCTTTGAGGACAGCAACATTATCCATGTCGAGGGCAATGTAGATCCGATCCGTGACATCGAGACAATTAACCTCGAGCTTATTTTCTCTGACCTTGAGGTTCTTGAGAAGAGAATTTCGAAGACAGCCAAGCTTATCAATAACGATAAGGAGGCAAAGAGCCAGTACCAGATTCTTCTTAATATTAAGGAGACTCTTGAATCAGGCAAGATGGCTTCTGCTGTTGAGCTTGACGACGAGGAGGATAAGAAGTTTGTAGAGGGACTTTTCCTTCTTACATCAAAGCCTGTTATCTATGCCGCAAATGTAGCTGAGGATGACCTTGCCGATGACGGAGCATCAAACGAGTATGTTCAGAGGGTAAGGGAATTCGCAAAGGAAAACGGCAGCGGCGTATTTGTAATCTCAGCAAAGATAGAGGAGGAGATTGCAGAGCTTAGTGATGACGAGAAGAAGGAATACCTTGATGCACTCGGAATCACCGAGTCAGGTCTTGACAAGCTCATCGAGGCTTCATATGACCTTCTCGGACTCATGAGCTTCCTTACTGCAGGTGAGAAGGAAGTAAGGGCATGGACCATCAAGAAGGGCACAAAGGCACCGCAGGCAGCAGGAAAGATCCACTCTGACTTTGAAAGAGGCTTCATCAAGGCTGAGGTTATCAACTACCAGGAGCTTCTCGACTGCGGCTCACTTGCAGCTGCAAAGGAGAAGGGCCTTGTAAGAATTGAGGGTAAGGAATATGTCGTTAAGGATGGCGACACAATTCTTTTCAGGTTTAACGTATAATGGGTAACGGCGCAGATCTTTTATTCCCGCATCTGGGAATAGTAATAGAAAAAATGGTCGACCATTTCACTGTCTTCGGCTTTGAAGTAAAGTTCTACGGACTGATTATCGGAATGGCTTTTCTCATCGGCATGTTCATATGTGAATGGGATGCAAAGAGAAGGGGACAGAATGCCGACGATTACTGGGACTGCTTCATACTGATGGCAATCCTTGGAGTTATCGGTGCGAGGCTTTACTATGTTCTCTTCAGCTGGAGCTATTACAGCCAGAACCCCGGTGAAATCCTCAACATAAGAGGAGGCGGACTCGCAATATACGGAGCCGTCATCGGTGGTGCGATTGGCGTTTTCATCGTGGCACATAAGAAAAAGAGAAATGGCTTTGAGATGCTTGACTCCATTATGCCGGCACTTCTTTTCGGACAGGTAATGGGAAGATGGGGTAACTTCTTTAACTGCGAGGCGTTTGGTGAGTATACCGATTCACTCCTTGCAATGAGGATAAAGAAATCCCTTGTTTACCCTGACAGCATCACAGCACTTATGAAGGAAAACCTCATCGTTGAAAACGGCATTGAGTATATCCAGGTACATCCGACCTTCCTTTATGAGTCGCTTTGGAACCTTGTATCAATCTTCATCGTGCTCTGGTATGGTAAGAGGGTACAGAAGTTTAAGGGCGAAATCGTATGCCTCTACATGGTAACCTACGGAATCGGAAGATCGATTATCGAGGGCTTAAGAACTGACAGCCTTTATGTCGGAAACACAGGAATCAGGGTTTCACAGCTTCTTTCGATGTTCCTTGTTGTCATCGGAGCAGGAGTTATCATCTACAATCGTTTCGTGAGGAAGAGCCGTGCTGAAGTGGCAGCAACTGAGACAACAAAGGCAACGGCAGCAGGGGAGGCTTCGGCAGAAGAAAATTCAGAAGAATAATTCGAAAAAGCTCTGCGGAGTGGCCTGAAAAAGCCTAAACATGCCTAAAAACGGCAAAAAAGGATTGCTGAAAGCACATTGAGAGTTAATTTCGGAACACAAAAATAAAAATTGTATCAAAAAAAGAACAAAGATATTTAAGAGTCGTGCGAGGGCACGGCTCTTTTTTTGGTTGACTTTAACCCGTTTAATAGTTAAAATAAAAGCAATAAGTGGCAGAAAGTGTCAAAAGGTGGCAGAAATTTATGTTTATGGGTGAGTACAACCACACAATGGATGCGAAGGGCAGGGTAACTATACCTGCCAAGTTCCGTGAGGAGCTTGGCGATAAGTTCGTTGTCACACGCGGATTTGAGGGCTGTCTGACCGCATACCCGCCAGAGAGATGGGAGAGAATTGAAAATAATCTCAAGGCACTTTCACTTACAAATTCAGCAGGACGTAAGCTCACACGACTTTTCCTCGGAAATGCCATTGAGTGTGAGGTTGACCAGATGGGAAGAATCCTCATCACACAGCCCCTTAGAAACGCGGCTTCAATCAATAAGAACGTGGTTCTTACGGGACTTGGTGACAGGGTGGAAATCTGGGATAAGGATGCCTGGGATAAGATTAACGGAAATGACGTCTTTGAGGAGATGACCCAGGACGAGCTTGATAAGCTGGAGGAGCTTGAACTCTGATGAGCGAATTCAAACATAAATCGGTGCTTCTTGACGAGGTGATAGAAGGACTAAACATAAAGGAAGACGGCATATATGTGGATGGCACACTCGGCGGAGCAGGCCATTCATATGAAATCGCCTCAAGACTAACAGGAGGTGGCAGACTCATCGGCATAGACCGTGATGAGGATGCGATAGCGGCTGCAACTACAAGGCTTTTGCCGTTTAAGGACAGGGTTACCATTGTAAAGGGTAACTACGAAAATGCGGTTAGCATAGTTAAGGAACTCGGAATCGAACGCGTGGACGGAATGCTTCTAGACCTCGGCGTATCGTCATATCAGTTTGACAATGCCGAAAGGGGCTTCTCCTACAGGGAGGATGCACCCCTTGACATGAGAATGGACAGAAGCGATCCCATAAGTGCATGGAACATAGTCAATGAATACAGCGAGGAGGAAATCTTCCGTATTATCAGGGATTACGGTGAGGACCAGTTCGCAAAAAACATTGCAAAACACATTGTAAAGAATAGACAAAGTAAAACAATCGACACAACCTTTGAACTCGTCGAGGTTATAAAGGCGGCAATACCCGCCAGGATGAGGGAAAAGGGAGGCCATCCGGCCAAAAAAACCTTCCAGGCCCTGCGCATTGAGGTGAACAGGGAGCTTGACATTCTGAAGGACAACATAACGGGATTTATCGATTATCTAAATCCCGGCGGCAGACTCGCAATCATCACCTTCCACAGTCTTGAGGACAGGATAGTGAAGCTTGCAATGAAGGAAGCCGAGGATCCGTGCATATGCCCGAAGGAATTTCCGGTATGTGTATGCGGAAGAAAACCAAAGGGAAGGGTTCTTACAAGAAAGCCGGTTACAGCCTCAAAAGAGGAACTCGAGGAAAACAACAGAGCTCACAGTGCCAAATTGAGAATTTTTGAAAAGGTATAAAAATGAGTACGGCTAGAAGACCTGAGTATAATCAGAGAAGAACCAAATACGTTACCGAGGGCAATACGGTCAGGGTGGTGCATACCGAGGTCGATCCTTTTTATGAGCGCGAGGCGAAACGACGCTACAACATGGAGCGTCAGAGGGAAAGGGAGAGACGCGAGGCCGAGGCCAGGAAAATTGCAAGGGCAAGATCGATAACACTTCCGATGTTTGCCATTATTATTGCGGCCATCGGCGTATCAGTATTTTTTGGATTTAAGTATCTGACACTTAGGAATTCTGTTGATACACATCTTGCATCAATTAGAAATCTTGAAACGAACCTTGAAAGAATAAGGACTGAAAATGATGCCCTTGAGCAGAGCATCGATACTTCGGTTGACCTCACGTATGTATACAGCGTGGCGGTAAACAAGCTGGGTATGGTTCATGCAGGTCAGGAGAATATCATAGAATTTGAAAAGACCGAAAGTGAGTACGTAAGGCAGTATGAACAAATCCCGGAACTCTAATACAGACGAAAAAAGAAAAGGCTTTATTCTTCCGGTGTCCATGCAGAGAAAGCTTTCAATATCACTTGCGATTCTAGTGATACTGATGATTGCTTTGCTTGGACGGGTTTTTTATATTCAGAATCAAAACGAAGAGGAGTACAACAAGGTTGTTCTTACCCAGAGACAGTCGGAATACTCCTCTAAAACCATCCCCGCAAGAAGGGGCGACATATTTGACAGAAACGGAAACAGGCTTGCAACGAGTGAGAAGGTTTACATCCTTATTCTCGACCCGGCACAGATGAGAAGTGCCGAGGCGGTTGGAGCCGACGGAATTAAGACAAGAAACGTAATAGAGCCGACCATTCAGGCTGTGGCATCGTATTTTGGCATTGAGGAAAGCGAAATCAGGAATACGATTAACAACAACCCTTCATCGAGCTACATCAGGTTCCGAAAGGACATAAGCTATGATGAAAAGCAGGGCTTTTTAAAGCTTCAGGAGGAAAAGAACAAGGAGTATGCCTCAAGCGAGGACTCACTCCTTAAGAAGAATAAAATCTACGGAGTTTGGTTTGAGGACAGCTACAGGAGGACCTACCAGTACGGTTCGCTTGCATGCAATGTCATCGGATTTTCAAATTCCGACGGAACAGCCGGAACAGGCGGAGTTGAGCAGTATTACAATGACATGCTCACAGGCATCAATGGCCGTGAATATGGATATTTAAACGATGAGGCAGGCCTTGAAAGAGTAGTAAAGAGCGCCGAAAACGGAAACACTCTCATTCTCACAATAGACACTTCGATCCAGCAGGCTGTCGAAAAGGCACTTAACAACTGGAAGAACGGTGAGACCGGCTCAAAGAGCGCGGCATGCATTGTCATGAATCCTAAAAACGGAGAGGTTCTGGCAATGGCAAGCACGAATAGCTTCGACCTCAATAATCCGACAACTACGGGCTCATACTCAAACGATGAGATCTACCAGTTTGGCATGAGCCAGGCTGCAATCGAATATAAGTCAAAGCATCCCGAGGCTGTATCGCCATCAAATGACGACATTCTGAGGGAATATACCTCTGACGACATAATGAGGCTCGGAAAGAGTGTCGCAATGAATAAAATCTGGCGAAACATCTGCGTAAGTGATACCTACGAGCCGGGTTCTACCCAGAAGATATTCACAGTTGCGGGAGCTCTCGAGGAAAATGTCATTTCACAGTATGATACCTTTAACTGTGAGGGTAATGTACAGCTTACAGATGGCATTAATACCTGGAAGATTAACTGTGTAAACAGAAACGGTCATGGAATCCTCGATGTTACGGGCGGAATCACGAATTCCTGTAACGTTGTAATGATGAACATTGCATTCGCCGAGGGTGCTGAGAACTTCATCAAATATGAAAAGATTTTTGGCTTCGGTGAGTATACGGGAATCGACCTTCCGGCTGAGGCCGACACAAAGAAGCTTTCCTTCAGCGAGCCTACAATGGGTAGGACACAGCTTGCAACAACCTCCTTCGGACAGAACTACAACTGTACGATGATACAGATGGCTGCAGCTTACTGCTCAATACTTAACGGTGGCTACTATTACCAGCCACATGTTGTAAAGCAGGTGCTTACAGCTGACGGCACTCTCGTTAAGGAGATGGGAAAGACACTTGTAAGGGAAACAGTTTCAAAGGCAACCTGTGATTACCTTAAGGAGGCACTTTTTGAAACGGTTGAAACAGGAACCGGTAAGGCCGCTAAGGTTACCGGTTACCATATAGGAGGCAAGACGGGTACAGCCGAGAAGCTTCCGAGATCTGCAAAGAAATACCTTGTATCCTTCTGCGGCTTTGCACCCGTGGAGGACCCGGAGCTTCTTTGCTACGTAATAGTTGACGAGCCGTCTCTTCCCGGTGAGGAGGCTGCACATTCTTCCTTCGCATCAGGCATCTTTGCCGAGATCATGAAGGAGGCACTTCCGATAGTTAACCAGTATCCAGAGGGAACAAGCGCTGCTGAATACAGGGCGGTTGAGCCTGAGACGGAGATTGCCGAAACTGACGAATACATACAGGGAGAGGATGAGGGAGCAGAGCTTCCGGACATGCTTTCAGGAGAATCACGATGAGACTTTACATTGCATTATTAATAGCCTTCCTTACGGTGCTTGTACTTAGCCCTTATGGAATAAAGGTACTTCATAAGCTTAAATTCGGACAGCAGGAGAGGGACGACGCTGTTAAGGAGCACATGAAAAAGCAGGGTACTCCGACAATGGGCGGAATCATGATCCTCGCAGGCATAATTCTCGGCTCTGTAGTTGGCTTCATGTCTACTGACATTATGACAGGAGGACTTCAGGTTCTTTTCCTGACGGTTTCATTCGGAATCATCGGCTTTATGGATGATTTCCTTAAGATCAAGATGAAGAACACCAAGGGACTGCTTCCATGGCAGAAGCTCGCACTTCAGCTTATCGTGACAATCGTTTTTGCGGTATGGAGAGCCAAGTCCTATCTTCCGGGCACAGAACCGATGAGTATCATCATTCCGTTTACTGGAAAATGGATTGGAATTCCCTCATGGCTTTTCTATCCGTTTGTCATCCTTGTGGTACTTGGTACTGACAATGGTGTCAATTTCACGGACGGACTTGACGGATTATGCTCATCAGTAACAATCCCGGTTGCTGCATTCTTTGCATTTGTATCACTTGTGCTTGGTGAAGAGGCGGTAACAGCTGTATGCGTGGCTGTAATCGGAGCCCTCTGCGGATTCCTTTTCTTTAACTCACATCCTGCAAAGGTATTCATGGGAGATACGGGATCACTGGCACTTGGCGGCTTTGTCGCAGCGTCTGCAGTTGTTACTGGTTCAGAGATTTTTATTCCGATAGTCGGATTCATATATCTTATCGAGGTGCTTTCGGTAATTATCCAGGTTGGATATTTCAAGGCAACACATGGTAAGAGGGTATTCAGGATGGCACCGATTCACCACCATTACGAGCTCGGCGGCAATTCTGAAACACAGATAGTTACTGCATTTACAATTTTAACAGGCCTTCTGGCTATACTCGGAGTATTGGGATTACTTGTATGAATGAAAGCAGGAAAATCTTTATAGCGGGAACAGGAAAGAGCGGAATTTCAGCCGCTCATCTTGTGCTTAAGCTGGGCGGTGAGGTTATGCTTTATAACTCTAACCCAGATACGGATGTTGAAGCCGTTTTAAAGAATTTTGACGATTCCCAAAGCGTTGAGCTTGTGACGGGTTCCCTTTTCCAGGGTCATTTAAGGGGTGTTGCAATCTGTGTGCTTAGCCCCGGTATTTCCATTAATGCAGATTTTGTTGAGACCATTAACAAGGCCGGAGTTCCTGTAATGGGAGAGCTTGAGTTTGCAAGCCAGATTTTGAAGGGAAAGATTGTAGGAATCACGGGCACAAACGGCAAGACAACGACGACTGCACTTACAGGGCTTCTGATGGGTAAGAAGTACCAGGACGTAAAGGTGGCAGGAAACATTGGGCTGCCGCTTAGCGATGTGGCTAACCTCACAACAGAGGAGTCAGTCTCCGTCATTGAGGTAAGCTCCTTCATGCTCGAGACTATAAGCACGTTTAAGCCGCACGTAAGTGCGATTACAAATATTACACCCGACCACCTCGACAGACATGGTTCTATGGCTAATTACATTGCCGTTAAGGAAGACATTACCATGAACCAGACAGAGGATGACTATGTTGTGCTCAATTACGAGGATGACGTGCTCAGAGGCTTTGGAGAGAGCAGGAACCTTAAGCCACATGTAGTGTGGTTCTCCTCTCAGAATGAACCTGACGGTGATTCACTCTTTTTAAGGGACGGTGTCATCTGCCTTAAGGAGGACGGCATCGTAACAGAGCTTATAAGCACAAGGGAGCTTAAAATCATCGGAAAACACAACTACGAAAATGCGATGACAGCAGCTGCGTGTGCATGGAAGATGGGTGTTCCACTCGAGGCTATCAGGGAGGGACTTGGCGAGTTTACGGCTGTCCCGCACAGAATTGAATTTGTCCGCGAAAGATGCGGGGTAAGGTATTACAACGATTCAAAGGGTACAAATACCGACGCCGCAATCCAGGCACTCAATGCGATGCCAGGACCTACTGTACTTATCGGCGGCGGCTACGACAAGGGCAGCGAGTTTGATGACTGGGTTAAGCTTTTTAACGGCAAGGTTAAGCAGCTTATTCTTCTCGGAGATACGAGAAATAAAATATTTGAAACCTGCAGGAAATACGGCTTCAGTAACATCACAATGGTTGATGACATGAACGAGGCTGTAATAACAGC
This sequence comes from Eubacteriales bacterium, assembly GCA_030526295.1. Classification (GTDB taxonomy): domain Bacteria; phylum Bacillota; class Clostridia; order Lachnospirales; family Lachnospiraceae; genus Avilachnospira. Next base: position 4,813 of record JAUNDA010000065.1, on the reverse strand, counting down.
AGCCTCATATGCAGACGAGGGCGAGTATGTGCTTCTTTCACCGGCCTGTGCAAGCTGGGACATGTACAAGAGCTTCGAGCATCGAGGGGATCACTTTAAAAAACTGGTAATGGAGCTTTGATATGGCATATCAGGGAACATCTGCAAGACAATTAAACAGGGAAACAGACGACAGGATAAGACAGCAGAGAGTTGTGAAGCCGGCAAGGAAATCAACCTACGATTACACTCTGCTTGCTTCGATTGTCTTTCTTTTCGCCATGGGACTTCTGATAATCTACTCGGGTTCCCAGTATACCGCAATGCTTGAAACGGGCGATGGCGCATTTTTCTTTAAAAGACAGCTTATAATTGGAGGAGCGGGTCTTTTCATGGGAATGGTGCTTTCGCATATCGGCTACAACTGGATGAAAAAGGGTATTATTCCGTGGCTTGCGATAGCAAGCGGAGTTGGACTTCTCTGCCTCACGCTTATTCTCGGCCTTAGCTCACACGGTAAGACAAGATGGATTTCCATTGCGGGAATTTCCTTCCAGCCAACGGAGTATGCAAAGATATGTACAATCGTTTTCACGGCCTACCTCTGCGACAAATTTAAGGCTAAGATCAATGACCCGCGTGTATTCTGGGTTGTTGCAGCATTTGGTGCGATTCCTGCGGGACTCATCCTTTCGGAGAACCTTAGCTCAGGCTTTATCGTAATGGCAATCGTTCTCGTAATGCTTTTTGTTGCGAGCAGAAAATGGAAGATATTCACGATACTTGGATTAACCGGCCTTACCGGAGTGCTTGCGGCAAAGCCGCTTCTGAGAATAATGTTCATTAAGATGAACATCACACAGAGACCATCACAGTACTGGATGAGAAGAATCTATGCATGGATCATGCCTGAAAGGTTCCCGACAGATGCCTATCAGACACAGCAGGGCCTCTATGCAATCGGTTCAGGCGGTCTCATGGGTAGGGGACTTGGTGAGTCAATCCAGAAATTTGGAAAGATTCCGGAGATTCAGAATGATATGATATTTACCGTAATCTGCGAGGAGCTTGGATTTTTCGGTGCGGTTACAATCATTATCCTTTATGCATTCATTCTCTACAGAATCATGAAAATTGCCCAGAATGCCTCAAACCTTTTCGGCGCAATGCTCTGCGTCGGAATAATGGCACATATCGGCATTCAGGTAATTCTTAACATATCGGTAGTTACGGGAATTATCCCGAATACGGGAGTTACGCTTCCGTTCATTAGCTACGGAGGAACGGCGGTACTGTTTACATTTATTGAAATGGGAATTGTGCTTGCCGTATCAAAATTCTCAAGGAAGTGACGATGAATTCCGATTACGAATTTAGGGTTATAGAAAATAAAAAGCAGAAGAGTATCATTGGACCTTTAACGGCAGTACTTCTTCTGCTTATTATGATTGTCCTTCTGATTGCCGAGGTTAATGACATTAAGGTTATGGGTAATAAGACCTATACCGACAAGGAGGTCGAGGAGCTTTTGTTTGTAAGCAAATGGGACAGAAACCCGGTTGTGATTCTTGTTAAGGAGTTCGCCGGTAAAAAGAAGCGTCTGCCCTTTGTCGATTCCTACAGCATAGAGCTTACAAGCCCCGTATCAGCTGACGTTATCATCTATGAGAAAAAGCCGATCGGCTATGTCCACTACATGGATTCTAACATGTACTTTGACAAGGACGGTGTCATCATAGAGTCTACGGATAACCGTATGGAGGACATTCCTGAAATCACTGGTCTTAAGTTTGGACGGATTGTCATGAACAAAAGGCTTGAGGTTGCGGATGTTGACCTTTATGAGCAGATCATGAATATCACAAACCAGCTTAGCTCATACAACATCCCGTGCTCACAGATTTATTTTGATTCCTCGCGTAATGTGACCGTTTACGTTGACGGCGGCGACATCAGGGTGAAAATCGGCCAGGACGATTATCTGGCAACCAAGCTTTCCCTCTTAAATGACGTAATTGACAAGATGAGGGAGAGGGGAATGAAGGGAACAGTGGATCTTTCGGGATACAGCGACATAAAATCTGACAGCTTTTCATTTATTCCCGATTAAAATTTTAACAAAAGGCTTAATATTTATTATATTGCTTGAAATTTGTGTCTCTTTAGATTATTATTTAGGTTAGATTATTTTGTGAGGGTAATGTTATGCCATTATTAGAGATAAAAATACCTGAGTCTGAGGCAGCTGCACGTATAATCGTAGTAGGTGTCGGCGGAGCAGGAAACAATGCAGTTAACCGAATGGTAGACGACAACGTATCAGGCGTTGAGTTTATCGCAGTAAATACAGATAAGCAGGCTTTACAGTATTGTAAGGCTCCAACCACCATGCAGATTGGTGAGAAGCTTACAAAGGGACTTGGATGCGGAGCAAGACCTGAGCAGGGTGAAAAGGCCGCAGAGGAGTCAGCAGAGGAGATTACACAGGCTCTTAAGGGTGCCGACATGGTATTCATCACATGCGGTATGGGCGGCGGAACTGGCACAGGTGCCGCTCCGGTTATCGCAAAGATTGCCAAGGATATGGGTATCCTTACAGTTGGTATCGTTACAAAGCCTTTCAGATTTGAGGCAAGACAGCGTATGAACAATGCCACAAACGGTATTGACAATCTTCGTTCATGCGTAGACTCACTTATCGTTATTCCTAACGACAAGCTTCTTGATCTCGTTGACAAGAGAACAACACTTCCGGATGCACTCAAGAAGGCCGATGAGGTTCTTTTACAGGCAGTAACTGGAATTACAGACCTTATCAATGTTAAGGCTCTTATTAACCTTGACTTCGCTGACGTTCAGACAGTTATGAAGGACAAGGGTATCGCACACATCGGTATCGGTGTTGGAAGAGGAGACGACAAGGCAGTTGAGGCTGTTAAGCAGGCAGTTGCATCACCGCTTCTCGAGACATCAATCGAGGGTGCTTCAGACGTTATCATCAATGTATCAGGTGATGTATCACTTGTTGAGGCTAACGAGGCTGCTATGTTCGTTGAGGAGATTGCAGGCGAGAATGCAAACATCATCTTCGGTGCTGTTTATGATGAAAAAGCTCAGGATTCCTGCATGATCACTGTTATCGCAACAGGTATCAAGGATCCAGGCAACAAGGAATTCTCCTCTAACGTATTCAGAAACGGCGGTCTCTTCGGAAACCAGCAGCAGAAGGCTCCTGTTCAGACAGAGCAGCCGGCACCTGCTAAGCAGCAGACAGCAGGCTACCAGCCACAGGCAGGTCTTGCAGCAAGAAGCGCACAGCCTACAAGAGGACTTCAGCTTGACTTTGGCGGATTTACTTCAACCCCAAGACAGCAGGAGGCTCCGGTAGAGAGAATGGAAAAACAGGAAATGCCAAAGGCAGCTCCGGCACCAAAGACTTCATTTGATGATGAGGATGTAAGGCCGAAGACAAGAAATTCACAGATAGTAATTCCTGACTTTTTAAGAAAGTAATAAAAGCTCACTAACGTGATTTTAATAAGCTCGCCTTTTTTGGCGGGCTTATGTTATTCATGGCATTATGGAAACGTGCGACGAGTGTGATGTTATATATGGCATTATGGCAGCGTGCGACGAGTGTGATGTTATTCATAGCATTATGGAAGCATGTGACGAGTGTTGTGTTATTCTTGGCACTTTAGCAGCGTGTGATGGTGTAATGTTTTTCATACGCATTGAGTTGTTGTGAAAAAAATGCACTGACCAGAATGCCTGGATACATTGGAAATAAAAACAATAAGTAATGTAAAATAATTGGGACTAAAGCCAAACGGAAATGAAGAAAAAGAAAACACTTGAAGAAATCAAAAGCGGAAACATTAAAAAGGGCATAGCATTTGCAGTCATTGCAATTGCATTTGTCTGGATGCTCCTTACGGGAAGAACAATCCCGGGAATGGACATTAACGAGAGCACGTCGCCTTCGCAGGTTGAGACAACCGTTAATGCGACAGAGGCTACACTTCCGGTGGACCTTCCGACAGGAGGCGGGGGAAGCCTCAGTGCAGAGACTGAGACTAAGGCGCAGGAGCTTACCGTTAAGAGGGGTACGGCGTATACCGATAAGGACCACGTTGCCCTTTACATCCATAATTATTCAGAGCTACCGCCCAACTTTGTTACAAAGAACGAGGCAAAAAAGAACGGCTGGAATTCAAGCGAGAATTACCTTGGTGACGTGATGCCTGGATACTCAATCGGTGGCGACAAATTCCTCAATAAGGAGGGAAAGCTCCCAGAGGGAAAGAAGTATTTCGAGTGTGACATCGATTACGCGGGTAAGAAGAGAAACGCAAAACGAGTTGTATATTCCGATGACGGCTGGATTTATTACACGGATGACCACTATGAATCCTTTACGCTCATATATATGGGTAAGCCGGACGAGAAATATTAAGCATTATAATTTAACCCAGGGAAAGGGTAAGATATGAGAAAGATAATACTTGATTTTTATAAGATAAATACTAAGGAGGCAGCACACGACTACCTCGCAGAGAAGCTTGGTTTTCCGGAGTATTACGGCAAGAACCTCGACGCGCTTTATGACTGCCTCACAGAGATAGCTGAGCCTACAGCCATCGGATTCTTTGCACCGATTCCCGACATGGACAGGGTGGATGTTGAGTTCCTTCTTTTCATTGACAAGGTTAAGGATGTCTTTAAGGAGGCTGAACAGGACAATGACTGCATAGCCGTAATCTGTGACACGGACGCCGAGTACGACATCGAGGACGATGATTATGACGACGGCTTCGGTAGTGGCTTCGGAGAC
>JAUNDA010000003.1 GCA_030526295.1 Eubacteriales bacterium | reverse complement strand
TGAGATGATTGAGAATGATGTTTTAATCATAGATAAAACACCCTTGGTCGGTAAAAAGGTTATTCCCCATGAATTATTAGCGGACGCGTTAATTGAATGTATTAAGTTGAAAAATGATGGATATGAACCAGAAGGTGAAATACTGAGGAATGGAGCATACTGTTTAACGGTTGTATATAATGACATTTTTAAATATGCCTTTAGAAAACGCTCTAAAGAAAAAAATATAGTTGTAATACCTGTCGATACCGGGTTTCATACACACGTTACTAGGCAATACGAAAAAATTGAATTGAGTGAGGTGTCAGCAAATTCTATTCATGGTCAGTTTTTAACAAGATGGGAGCAAAGCGGTGAGAATATTGACAATCTGTCAAAGCGAATAATCGAGAGCTTGAAGATAAAAGCTGATGAGAATGGTAGATATCCGTTGGGGACTATAGCAACTATTGAGAATAAATCAACAATCTTTTATTTACTAGCTATTTCAGAATTTGATGAAAATAATAACGCACATAGTTCTAAAGAAGATATAAACCATTGTATAAACCAATTATCTATTTTTTATGATACTTGTGGTGATGGACATGATTTATACATTCCTCTTATGGGAACAGGAAAATCTCGAACTGGGATATCTCTACAGGAGTCCTATGATATATTAGTTGATTTCTATAAGAATAATTGGTTCAGAATACAAGGGAATATACATATAGTTATCCAAAAGGATTTTGAAAAGCACGTGAATATAGGAGGAAAGTAAATGTATTATCGAACAAGAACATATTTAGCAGGTGATTGGGATGGTGACAGTAGTTTGATCCAACAAATATATGATTGGAATAACAATGGACATTTATCATTGGATTTTACAGATGCACATGATTTAACTCGGGCAAGAGACGGGAGTTTAAACTGTACAATTAAGGCTTCGCTTTCAAAAAGGCTGAATGCATCAAAAACATTTGTGCTTATTGTTGGTGATAAAACTAATACTGTGACAAGTGGAAGTTGTCAGCATTGTGAAAATTATTCTTCATATTATCATCGTTGTTCACGCAGAGAATCAATAGATTTCCGCAGTTATGTTGAATACGAATGTGAAAAGGCTGCACGAGATTATTGTAATAATGAAATGAAGATAGTCGTTATTTATAATTACTTGAGCGTTCATCGGGATAAATGCCCTAAAGCAGTAAGAGATATTGGGACTCATATTGCAGGAGTCGTAAGAGCTAATAATGGAGATACAAAATTTGACTATCAGACTATTAAGAATGCAATAATGTGATAGTTTTAATAAAGTAAAGTTAAGAATTTAATAATTTAGAGAATATGGAAATTGTTAGGACGTGGTTATTTTTGTCACATGGCGACAGGATATAAAATATCAATTTTTGTCTGGTTATTTTAGCTATTCATATACTGCACTTTTAAGCCTTGTTGACAACTCAATACCTTGGAAAGCGCTGAAAGCGAGTTTTTTGGCAAATCAATGCCGAGTAGTTCACTGATTATATTACTGCAAAGAAAGTGGGATTTGGAAAGATAATAATCATGTGGTTATCTGCATTTTTTGTGGTATGATATTGGACGGAAAATCTACGAAACGGAAAATGATAAATGAGTGTACTTTTACATCTTGAAAAAATAAACTTTGCAATAGGCGAGAAGGTAATCTTAGAGGACATAACCGAGACGATTGAGGATGGTCAGAAAATCGGTGTCATCGGTATTAACGGCGCGGGTAAATCCACGCTGCTTTCTGTTATTGCGGGAACACTTGAAGCAGATAGCGGCGAGATTACATCAAGGAAGAATGCGAAGATCTCATACCTTCCGCAAAATCCGGTGTTTGACAACACTAAGTCCGTGCTTGAAAATGTGGCGGCAGAGATAAGCGGCAAGGAAACACACTGGGACGTAACCGGTGAAGCTAAGGCAATGCTTCTTAAGTTTGGAATCACTAACCCTGACATGAGTCCCGAGCTTTTATCGGGAGGACAAAGAAAGAGGGCAGCGCTAATCGCAGCACTTCTTACACCGTGTGATCTCCTTATACTCGACGAGCCGACAAACCATCTCGATACCGAGATGATTGAGTATCTTGAGGAGAGGCTTAACGAGTTTAAGGGAGCACTCCTCATGGTTACGCATGACAGATACTTCCTTGACGAGGTAACTGACCGCATCTGGGAACTTGACAGGGCATCACTTTTCTCATATGAGGGAAATTACAGCACATACCTTACAAAGAAGCAGGAACGCCTTGACTTTGCAAAGGCAGCAGAAAGGAAGATGGCTGCCCTATATAAGCAGGACCTTAAGTGGATAATGCGTGGGGCACGTGCCAGGTCCACAAAGCAGAAGGCACACATTAAGAGATTCGAGGCACTTAGGGACCGTGAGAAAATAATAGAGGAAAGACAGGTTGCCATTTCGTCAATGGCCTCGAGGCTTGGAAAGAAGATTATCGAGATTGACGGCATCTCCAAGGCATATGACGGCAGGGTTCTCTTCCACGACTTTTCGCATATCTTCACAAAGAACGAGCGTGTTGGAATCATCGGCAAAAACGGCTGTGGAAAGACGACTCTCATTAAGATAATAACAGGCAATGAAATGCCCGATAGCGGCACAATTGACATAGGAACAACTGTAAAGATCGGATACTTCAGTCAGGAAAACGAGGAGCTTGATGACAAGAACCGCGTAATTGACGAGGTGAGGGAGGTAGCCGAGAACATAAGGACTGATGACGGAATCATCACGGCATCAAACATGTGTGAGAGGTTCCTCTTCGATAAAAACATGCAGTATACTCTCATTTCGAAGCTTTCGGGCGGTGAGAAGAGAAGGCTTTACCTTCTAAAGGTTCTGATGTCAGCACCTAATGTACTGATTCTCGATGAGCCGACAAACGACCTTGACATTGCAACGCTTCAGGTGCTTGAGGATTATCTTGATACCTTTAACGGCGTAATCATCACGGTATCGCATGACAGGTATTTCCTCGACAGGGTAGTAAGCAGGATATTCGCCTTTAGGGAGGAAGGAACACTCATGCAGTCCGAGGGTGCCTATACGGAGTATGAGGTGCACCTTGAGGAAATGGGTGAGGAATCCAGCCAGGAGGGACAGGAAGCCGCAAGGAAAAAGGAAGAGGTGACAGACTCGCAAAAGACCTGGAAGTCGGCAACAAGGACAGCGAAGCTTTCCTATAAGGAGCAGCGTGAGTATGACACAATCGAGGCTGAGATAGATGCCCTTACTGAAAAGTCGGAGGAGCTTGCAGCTGAGATGCTTAAGTGCGGCAGTAGCTACATGAAGCTAGAGGAGCTTACAAAGGAAAAGGATGCGGTCGATGCTGAGCTTGACAGGAAGATGGAACGCTTCTTCGAGCTTCAGGAGAAGGTTGACTCCTTTGCAAAGCAGTAAACAAAAGGAACATACGAGATGAATTGAACCCCTTACGTTAGATGAAAATTCGGCGAAAGGGGTTTTATTTTGCTAAAACTTGACGAAATGCATAAAACTGAGTAGTATTAAGTTTGGGTATATGTGCTCTATGCACAATTTTGTTAAATTAACTGGCTTTTTCAATGTCTTATTACGAAGCCTGTCAGGTGTTCTCTGACCGAGGTTAGAACCTGGGCAGTTTACCTGTGGGCGGTGTGAGGTTTTAACATAGGGTTTACACGGGTTTTAACATAGGAGATTTCCATGAATGAGAAAATATTAAAAGAAGACGATTTTACATTAAGCTCCCTTTTATATATCTACAAGATGAACGGGAAGCATGCTTCCGGTGCGGGAGTTTTTTACGAGCTTGACGAGCCTGTGGATTTCCAGATCATGGAGAAGGCATATCTTAAGGCTATCAGGAGATTCCCATACTACATGGTAAAGATGGGAACCAATGATGAAAAAATATACCGCATCTGGGTGGATGAACCAAATCCCCTGAGACAGGACCCGGTGGATTATCTTATTAATGAAAAGGATAATGACGGATACCTTTACAGGTTATCCGTTAATGGAAACACGGTTTCATTCCAGTTTTTCCATGGAATATCAGACGGCATCTCGCTAAACAACTTCATGAAGCTTCTCTTTAAGCTTTACTTTGAGGAAAAGGGCGAGGAGGTGTCCATGGTGACACGTTTTGATATCGGGCAGGAGGTTAGCGAAAGGGAATACTGCGACCCGCTCGATGAGCCAGCTGTTTGTGAAGTGACTCCGGGCTCCCACGAGAGAGGAACCTTTTACCTTCTTCCAGAGGAAAACAACAGGGATTTTAGGATTTTCTATTTTGACTGTGACGCAGCCAAGCTAATGGACATAGTGCGTACCTCTGACGGTTCCCCTAATACCTATATGGCAATTTTGCTTGCGGAAAGTATAGCTGAGGTACATCCTGAAAGGGATATTGAAAAGATAAGGGTTGGAATTACGATTGACGGAAAGCACTTCATAGGCCTTTCCGAAAACCATAATCCGATGCTTGGAATATCGTGCTTTGATTATGATAAGAGGGCATTTTCAATGGACAGGACGAGGCTTAACACCTGTGTAAGGGGCAGGCTTATCCTCGACTGCGATGATGTTAACATAATTCCACAGATTGCATCCCCCCGTAAGTATCTGGATTATCTTAAGATGATGCCGACACTTGCAGAAAAGCGAGGTCTTTCTGCAAGGACCTACATCCCGGTTTCAACGGCGTCCATAAGCTATGTCGGTAAATGTGACATGGGTAGCATTGAGAAGCATCTGAATCATGTTTATACATTCTCATATGGTGACATGCCGCTGCTTGAGATAAATGCGGTTAATGGAAAATTCTGCTTTACATTTTCATCAAGGGCTGACAACATCTGTTACATGGAAAAAATCCGTGAAAAGATTATGGAGATTGGTGTTGAGTGCACCGAGCTTAAAACCATGGAGTTTAAGGAAGACAGAAGCTAAGTAAGGGTATGATAAGAAAACAGTTTTTAAAAATGATCATAGGCCAGATTCTGGTTTCACTGTCTGTTACGATTTGTACCTTTATTGACGGTGCAATGATAGGTAAAAATCTCGGGCCTGAGGCGATTGCGGCGTTCGGACTTTCACTTTCCGTTGTGACGCTTTTTTCCGCTGTCGGAGGAACTGTAGCGGCAGGCGTGCAGGTGGTTATCGGCCATGCCGTTGGAAGCGGTGACCGTGACGAACTTAACCAGGCCTTCAGTACCTCGGTCATTTTGTGCATCATTCTTTCATTACTAAGCCTCGTTGGTACATTAGCCTTTCTTAATCCCCTGGTTTCATTCCTCGGGGCAGAGCCCGGAAGCCTTGTTGAAGTACATACAAGGCAGTACCTTATCGGCTTTGCGCTTGGTTGTCCCGCGTTTATCGCATTTATGATCATAAATCCGTTTTATCTCATACTCGGTAAGCAGTCGGTTGTCCTGATGGCAACGCTTATCATGTCGATAACGGATATCATCGGTGACATAGCAAATGTATTTGTTTTTCATGGTGGTTCGTTTGGAATGAGCCTTGCCTCAAGCGTAAGCTATGTGGCAGCCTTTTTGTACCTTATCGCCTTCTTCCCGGGAATTAAGGACAGGGTAAGCTTTGCGGTTAAGGGCTTTAATGCTACCCTGGTAAAGGCACTTTTAGTTGCAGGCTCTGCATTTGCACTTAACCAGATATGCAGGGTATTCTTCTCCGTATTTGCAAACAGGGTTGTAATAAGTGCCGGTGGAGATGAACTTCTTGCGGCATTTACAATATCAAAGAATGTTTACATAATATTCCAGTCGGCAGGACTTGGAATAGCGGCAGCGACGCTTCTTATAACAGGCGTCATATGGGGAGAGCGTAACAGGGCTTCAATTGAGGAAATCCTCAGGGCAGTATTCAGGTATTCACTTATTATTAACCTTGCAATAATAGTTGTGGTTGAGCTCTCAGCGGGCGTTTTGTGTAAGGCATTCCTTAAGGGTAATGTGGAAATTCTTGAGGCGTCTGTCACGTGCCTACGCATATACATACTCGGTACAGTTCTTTTCTCGGTAAATTCTTCGCTTCGAAGCTTTTACCAGGGAATCGGAAAAATGGCACTTTCACAGGGTTTGTGCGTTTTACAGATGGTTGTAATACCGGTTGCACTTCTTCTTGGCGTGTTATATATGTTTAACGGCAATCCTGTTCTTTTATGGAGTTCCCTTGTAATAGCCGAGGTGGTTACATTTGGAATAATCCTTCTTATCTGCATCATTAAGAATAAGAGGGTAATGAGACTTCACAAGGCACTGGTTCTCGGGGCATTGGAGGATAGCGACAACGAGCCATATGTATTCCATATTAGAAGTGAGGCAGACGCGGTATCGGCTTCAAGGGAGATTTTTGATATTTACAAAAAGACCTTCCCTGGAGGCAGAAACAGCATGAAGATGGCCCTTTGTGTTGAAGAGATAGGAATGAATTATATTCGGTTCGGCAGGGAAAAGAAAAGCAGTGAGATGGAGGTAAGGTTCCTCATTTCAGGCGAAAGGCTCAGACTTGAGTGCCGTGACGACGGAAGCGTATTCGATCCGTGTGAATACATGAAGGAGCCTCACGCAGGTGTTACCGAGGAATCAGACGGAAGATATATCGGACTTTATCTTGTATTTAATATCGCAAGCGATATAAAATATATAAATGTAATGGGACTAAACAGTTTGATTATTGAAATGGAGGAGCGGCAATGATTATGAATTATGAAATGAAGGAAAAGGAACTTGAGGTATTCTTCCCCGAAACAGTGGACACACAGAATGCCGATGAGGTAAAAAACAAGGCTTTTGCCATTGCTGAGGAAACAAATCCCGGAACAATCATCATTAACCTTAACGACACAAAATATGTATCAAGTGCCGGACTCCGTGCAATTCTTGCAATCAGGAAGGAATTCCCGGCTACAAGCCTTAAGGGAGTTGGGCCCGAGGTTTATGAGATTCTTGAAATGACGGGCTTTACACAGATGCTTGAGATTGAAAAGAAGCTCAGGGAGGTTTCAGTTGAGGGTCTTGAGGAAATCGGACACGGTGCAACGGGAATCGTTTACAGACTCGGGGATGACAGGGTACTTAAGATTTTCTTCCCGATGATAGGCGAGCAGGGAATCAAAAACGAGATTAAGATTTCAAAGGCTGCCTTTGTAAGCGGAATCACAACAGCTATTCCGTACGAGGTTGTTAAATGCGGCGACAGTCTTGGAACTGTATATGAAAAGCTTAGCGGAAGAACATATGCCGAGATGATCCACGACAAGGAGACTGACCTTACTGAGGCTGTTAGGAAGTATGCTCTTTTCATGAGAGAAATGAACCATGTTGAGGTAGATCCGAAGCTGTTCCCGAGCATGAAGGAGAAGTATGTAAATACAGTGGCAACACTTACAATGCTTGATCCCAAGGTACAGGAAATCCTTAAGATAATCATTGGAAACGTACCGGATGCGCATACCTTCATCCATGGAGACTTCCATCCGAAGAACATAATGCTTTGTGACGGCGAGCCGATTCTCATTGACATGGGAGAGGCTTCATACGGCCATCCGATTTTTGACATAATGGGACTTGGTGCTGTAAGGACAATGCTTAACGCATTCCCGGGTGAGAATGATACAGTTGGCTTCATCGGCCTTTCAAGGACTGAGGTATTTAATTCATGGGACGTTCTCATTGCAACATACTTTGACTATCTTTCAGACGAGGAAAGAAAGAAGGCTGAGGGAGTATGTCTTCTTTACTCATGCGTCAGGGCACTTACGCTTATGCTCATGTTCCCGGCATGTGAGGTTCAGATTCCGCCGCTTAGCGAGCTGGTAATTAACCTCTATAATGAATTTGGTTATGATTTATCATTTTTCAGGTAAATAAATGTATCGTATTTTAATAGTTGAGGATGACAATGGAATAGCAGACGGTATAAGCAGGGTGGCCTCATCCTGGGGCATGGAATGTGCTGCCGTTACTGATTTTCGTGATGTAATGGGTGAATTTGAAAGGATGAGTCCGCATCTTGTTCTGCTTGACATTGCGCTTCCGTTCTTTAACGGGTACCACTGGTGCAGTGAAATAAGAAGGGTTTCAAGGGTGCCCGTTATTTTCATTTCATCAGCCTCCGACAACATGAACATCGTCATGGCGATGAACATGGGCGCTGATGATTTTATCGCAAAGCCATTTGACGTAAATGTCCTCATGGCTAAAATCCAGGCAATGCTTAGAAGAAGCTATGACTTCTCGATGGCTCCCGAGATGATGGAATATAAGGGAGTCGTGCTTGAGACCGGAGAGCAGGTACTTAGGTTTAATAACGAAAAGGTGGATCTTACAAAGAATGAGTACAGAATCCTTTACTGCCTCATGCAAAATAAGTGTAAGGTCGTTAGCCGTGACAGGCTCATGCAAAGCCTCTGGGAAACGGATTCATATGTTGATGACAATACGCTTACCGTAAACATCAACAGGCTCCGTAAGAAGCTCGAGCAGTGCGGGATAAATGATTTTATCACGACTAAGGTTGGAAGCGGATACATTATCGCGTGAGTTTGGTAGTATGACGGCATGATGGCACCCGGACAATGTGACAGGGTGACCGCAACGAAACTATGCATTCCGATTCGACGAAAAAAAGGTTTACATAAGGTAAAGAGCCTGCGATGAAAAATGAAGGACAGTTTTAATGAATTCATAAGCTATATTAGAGAAAAAAGAAACGTCATACTTCTGGCGTTTCTCTTTTTCGTTGTCTTTTCATGCGTATGGTTTTTCTACCGTCTGCCGCTTAATGCGATTCTTTATCCTGTAGGCATATGTGTGTTCCTTGGGCTCATCGCACTCTTTACAGGCTTTTTTAAGGAAAGGCAAAAGCTTGAGACACTGAGGAGAGTGGAAAAGGAAATCGGAAGCCTCGAGCTAAGGCTGCCAAATCCTGATTTTTCATCAGAGGAAATCTACCAGAGCATCATTGAAACGGTAAAAAGGGAAAAGGACAGGGAGAAACTCCTGGCAGAGGAAAGGTACAGCGGAACGCTTGATTACTTTACGCTATGGGTTCACCAGATAAAGACCCCGATTGCCTCAATGAAGCTTATGCTTTCCCAGATGGATGGAGAGGAGGCAATGCGCCTCCAGGCCGATTTAAACAGAATCGAAGCATATGTGAGCATGGTGCTCACGTATTTAAGGCTTGATTTTGAATCGACCGACTACGTGCTCAGGGACCATTCGCTTGATTCCATCATAAAGCCTGTAATAAGGAAATTTGCACCTGATTTTATCGCAAAAAGGATAAGCCTTAATTACACTGGTACGGATGAACACATCATTACGGATGACAAATGGTTTTCAATTGTACTGGAGCAGATTATCTCGAATGCAGTTAAGTATACTGCAAAGGGAAGCGTCACAATCGAGTGTAAAGATGGAAAAATCATGATTTCCGATACGGGAATCGGCATCGAGCCCGCTGACCTCCCGCGTGTTTTTGAAAAGGGCTATACAGGCTTTAACGGAAGAAAAGATAAAAAGGCAAGCGGAATAGGGCTTTATCTATGTAAAAGGATATGCGACGATCTTGGAACAGGTATAGTAATAGAGTCGGAGCCAGGTGCCGGCACAAGGGTAATCCTTGACATTTCGCAGCACCGCCCCGACGTGAGGGACTAAATACTGGCAGACAGCAAAATGAACGGCACGAAGTAAAGCAGCAGGCAGACATTCACTCATTACCCGAAAAACATCCATACAGGAATGAGGGGATTAAAAAACACTTTGAAAATGGATGTGACAAAAATGTAAGATGGAGAGAGGAAATGTAAGGTGATTCGATGGAGCTTCATTTTCCTCTCTTTTATAATAAGGGCACAACGTTGATTTTTAACTAATTTGGAGGATATGACAGATGAGCATTCTTGAAGTCAGTCATTTAAAAAAAGTATATGTTACGCGTTTTGGCGGTAATCAGGTTGAGGCCCTTAGCGATGTCAACTTTTCAGTCGAGGAGGGCGAGTATGTAGCCATCATGGGAGAGTCGGGTTCAGGAAAGACAACACTTCTAAACATGATAGCGGCCCTTGACAGCCCGACGGCAGGATCTGTAAGGCTTGACGGAAAAGAGATTTCTGAGATTAAGGACGCAGAGCTTGCACAGTTTAGGAGAAGCCACATGGGCTTTGTCTTCCAGGAGTTTAATCTCCTTGACACATTTACAATTGAGGACAATATTTACCTGCCTCTCGTGCTTATGGGAATGAAGCATGAGGAGATGACGGACAGACTCCTGCCGATAGCTCAGAGGCTTGGCATTATGGAGCTTCTTAAGAAGTACCCCTACGAGGTAAGCGGCGGACAAAAGCAGCGTGCTGCTGTTGCAAGGGCAATGATAGTTAACCCGAAGATGATACTGGCCGATGAGCCGACTGGAGCACTTGACTCTAAGTCCTCTGATGAGCTTTTAAATCTTTTCGGGAAGGTGAACGCACAGGGACAGACAATCCTAATGGTTACACATTCCGTAAAGGCAGCCAGCATGGCTAACAGGATTCTTTTCATAAAGGACGGCGCTGTATTCCACCAGATTTACAGGGGAACGGATACTAATACCGAGCTTTACCAGAAGATTTCCGATACACTCACACTCCTTGCCACGGGAGGTGACAGACAATGAAACGCGGACTTTATTTTAGTCTCGCAGGTGATGGAATCCGTAAAAACAAAAGGCTCTACCTTCCATATATCCTCACCTGCATTGGCATGGTAATGATGTATTACATCATTCTTTTCCTGCAGCTTGATCCGATGATTTCAGCAGTTCCGTTTGGAGGAAATGCACAGCTTTGCCTGTTTCTTGGAGGCTGGATAATAGCTGTATTCTCATGCCTTTTTCTTTTTTACACAAACTCGTTTCTTATAAGGAGACGTAAGCAGGAGTTCGGTCTTTACAACATTCTCGGAATGGGTAAAAAGCATGTCTGCAGGGTGCTTTTTTATGAGAGCCTCATCGTGGCTGTTATCTCGATTGTATCGGGACTTGTTGTAGGAACGGTATTTTCAAAGCTTGCTGAGCTTGGGATGATCTATATCCTGGAGCAGCCGGTTGATTTTACGTTTAAGCTTTCAATTCAGGCAGTGGGCCAGACGATTTTAGTGTTCATTGCGATTTTCATACTGCTTTACCTTAATAACATAAGGCAGATTTATTCACAGACAACGCTTTCGCTTCTTGGAAGTGAAAAGGCCGGTGAGAAGCCTCCTAAGGCAAACTGGATTCCTGGGCTTGCGGGTGCCGTGATTCTCGGATGGGCATACTTTATTGCGGTTACAATCGAAAATCCAGTTGCTGCACTTGTGAATTTCTTTTTTGCTGTAATTCTTGTGATAATCGGAACATACCTTCTCATGATTTCGGGAAGCGTTCTTTTTTGCAGGATATTGCAGAAAAACAAAAACTATTATTACAAAAAGAACCACTTCATATCGGTGTCATCAATGGCATACCGCATGAAGCGTAATGGTGCCGGTCTTGCATCGATATGCATCCTTTCGACAATGGTTCTTGTAATGATCTCGTCATCGTCATGCCTTTACTTTGGCCTGGATGATGCACTTAAGGGTCACTACCCAAGCAGCATCAATCTCACCCTTTATGCAGAGGGACCAGAGGGAGTATCGGATGAAAAGCTAAACACTCTTGCCGTATTTAATGAGAACTTTGCCGCGTCGAGGGGCGTTAGGATAAAGCAGAAGGAGATGAACAGATCGGCTTCGATTGCGGGCTTTTTTGCGGATGGTGTTTTCGAAACGAATCAGTCTGACACAAACAGCAGACTGATGCTAGACGGCTCAAACATCGTAATGGTCCACTTTATGCCAGTTGGTGACCTTAACAGGGCTTCGGGTAAGGGCTTCACCCTGAGTGACGATGAGGTTCTTTTGTTTGCCGACAACAGGGGCTATGAGATGGAAATGCTCAATGTGGCAAATGTAAAGTCGTATAAGGTTAAGGAAAATCTCAGTGAGGATTACATGGGATTTTCAGACTCAAAGGATGTTGTTGACAGTGTCTATGTCTTTGTTAATTCTCTTGATACATCACTTAAGGGACTTGAGGTACTCACAAATGAAGGCGGAAGCAATGAGCTTCAGTATAACATCTCTACAGGCTTTGACCTCGACATAACGCCTGAGGAGCAGATAGCATTCTTTAACGATTACAAGAAGGTCTACTACGACGCAGGACTTGGATTTGCAAGTGAAAGCATTACCTCAAGGGAATATTTCAGGGGTGAGTTCCTTGTAACCTTCGGTGGTCTTTTCTACCTTGGAATAATCCTAAGCATCGTATTTATCCTCGCTGCAACGCTTATCATTTACTATAAGCAGGTTTCTGAAGGCTATGAGGACCAGTCACGCTTTGAGATAATGCAGAAGGTCGGAATGACTGGAAGGGAAATAAGACAGAGTATTAACTCACAGATACTTACGGTATTTGCACTTCCACTTTTAATGGCAGGAATTCACGTCTGCTTCGCCTTCCCGGTAATAAAGCAGATGCTTGCACTGTTTGGTTTACATAACGTTAAGCTTTTCGTTGGAACGAGTGTTATAAGCTTTGTGATCTTTGCTGTGCTTTATGTATTTGTGTACAGGGTTACCTCAAATGCATATTTCAACATCGTAAGTGCTGAAAGGTAGGCTCATGTATCAATAAAAAGACCATGTGACTATTTACAACAGCATTTCATTGTGATAATATACACGCGAATTAAATATTTAGCTTCAGGGCGGGGCGTAATTCCCCACCGGCGGTAAAGTCCGCGAGCCATGTTTGGCAGATTCGGTGTAACTCCGAAACCGACAGTATAGTCTGGATGAAAGAAGTTGTATAAATGTATGCACGCACTGGAACAATTGTTTCAGTGCTTTTTTATTCGGTAAAAACCGAAACGCATCTATTCGCCCTGTGGATATCCACGGGGCTTTTTTGATGCAGGTGGGGGGGTTAGCGCAGGTGTGTCAGCCACCTTAGTGGCATTAAACGGCAGGAGCTTCATTAAACATGGTTTGGAAAACAGCCTGAACAAAGCCATGGAATGTATAAGAAACAACACGAAATACAGGAGATTTTTAATGGACGAGAAATACATGCTTCGAGCGATAGAGCTGGCTAAAAAGGGTGCGGGCTTTACTAATCCCAATCCGATGGTCGGGGCCGTTATTGTAAGGGATGGCAGGATTATCGGCGAGGGCTACCACAAAAAATACGGTGAGCTTCATGCGGAGAGGAATGCCTTTTTATCACTTACTGAGGATGCTGAGGGTGCTGACATGTATGTGACACTTGAACCCTGCTGCCACTACGGAAAAACACCGCCGTGCACGGAAGCGATTATAGAGCACAAAATCGCAAGGGTTTTCATCGGCTCGAGGGATCCGAACCCGAAGGTTTCAGGCGGAGGAGTGAAGATACTTAGAGAGCACGGCATTGAGGTTTTTGAGAATGTGCTTAAGGATGAGTGTGATAAGCTTAATCCCGTTTTCTTTCACTACATCAGTACTGGAATGCCATATGTTGTAATGAAATATGCGATGACGCTTGACGGAAAAATCGCAACAAGGACAGGCAAAAGCAAATGGATTACCGGAGAGGCGGCAAGAAGCCATGTGCACAGGCTAAGGGCCAGGTACGCGGCCATCATGTGCGGAATCGGAACAGTGCTCGCTGACAATCCGATGCTTAACGCAAGGAACACTGGGACGGATATGGCTGCAGGAGACATTGTGGCAAACACGGCAGTACACCAGCCGCTAAGGATAGTCCTTGACTCGAAATTAAGAATCCCGGAGGATTCAAGGCTTGTTGATACGGCAGTCGAATATCCGACACTTGTGGTTTATGCAGTGGAGGATTTAAGCGATGACATCAAAAGGAAAAAGGAACTGCTTAAGGAAAAGGGAGTCGAGCTCCTATATATCCCTGGAAATGACGGAAGAGTTAACATAAGAATGCTTATGGAGGAGCTTGGAAGAAGGAAAATTGACAGCGTCCTCGTGGAAGGCGGCGGTGAGGTTCATGAGTCGCTTATGAGGGAAAAGCTAGTTAACCATGTATGCTGCTACATTGCACCAAAGATCTTTGGCGGAAGGGATGCAAAGGGCCCCGTTGGGGGACTAGGCATAGACGAGCCAGGAGACGCCTTAAGGCTTTTTAACATGAATACTACCATGCTTGGAGACGACATCCTGCTTGAGTATGACTGTGTGGAGGAATAAATGTTTACAGGAATAATTGAAGAAACCGGATTTGTAAAGAATGTCGTATCAGGGCATGACTCCGGAGAGATACGAATAGGTGCCAAAAGGGTGCTTGAGGGAACACTGGTTGGTGATTCCATTGCGGTAAACGGTGTATGCCTCACAGTCACAAGGCTTCACGCTGACGGCTTTATGGCAGACGTAATGCCTGTCACTTTAAGGAGAAGTAACCTAGGAAAGCTTGTGACCGGAAGCCCCGTAAACCTGGAGAGGGCGATGGCTGCAGGCGGAAGGTTCGGTGGCCACATAGTATCGGGACACATCGACGGTGTCGGATACATTCGCGAAACGCATAAGGAGGGAAATGCAGTCTGGGTGACAATCGGTGCCCCGCAGGAAATTCTGAGACTCATCGTTGAAAAGGGCTCGATTGCCATTGACGGTATTTCGCTTACGGTTGCGAGACTAAGTAAGGACAGCTTCTCGGTATCCATTATCCCGCATACGGGAGAGGAAACGATTCTTCTAAGAAAGAAGCCGGGAGACCCGGTTAACCTCGAAAATGACATAGTCGGTAAATATGTAGAGAGGCTTCTTGGTCTAAATGTTAGCCGTGAGGCAGAGGACAACAGACAGGAAAAGCAGAATAAGGGAATAACCCTTGAATTTTTAAGAGAAAACGGATTTTAAGAAAGGAAGTTAAGCTATGGAATTTAAGTATAACACTGTGCCTGAGGCCATTGAGGCAATAAGACAGGGAAAGATAGTAATGTGTACAGACGATCCCGACAGGGAAAACGAGGGCGACTTTATCTGTGCTAGTGAGTTTGCAACAACTGAAAACATCAACTTTATGGCTAAGTACGGAAGGGGACTTATCTGTACTCCGATGTCCTCGGAAATTGCTCACAGGCTTAACCTGCAGCAGATGGTGCCGGAAAATACGGAAAGCCACTGCACTGCATTTACCGTATCAATCGACCATGTGAATACAACAACAGGCATCAGCGCCGAGGAAAGGGGCTACACATGCCGTATGTGCTGCGATGAAAATACTAAGCCTTCGGAATTAAGGCGTCCGGGACATGTTTTCCCGCTTGTTTCAAGACATGGCGGAGTGCTTGTAAGAAACGGACATACCGAGGCAACTGTAGACCTTTGCAGGCTAGCAGGACTCACAGAGTGTGGTATCTGCTGTGAAATCATGCGCGACGACGGAACGATGATGCGTACTTCAGAGCTTCAGAAGCTTAGCATTGAGCATGGTCTCGTGTTTATCACAATAAAGGACCTTCAGGATTATTTAAGACGCTATGAGCAGCATATGGTAAGGGAGGCAAGTGCAAAGCTTCCGACTGCATATGGTGATTTCAGGATTAACGGCTATGTAAATGACATTACGGGCGAGCATCACGTTGCCCTTATCTGCGGTGATATTTCAGATGGTGAAAACATCCTCTGCCGTGTCCACTCCGAGTGCCTTACGGGTGATGTGTTTGGCTCTGGAAGATGTGACTGCGGGGCACAGCTTCGTACAGCGATGGAGATGGTCCAGAAGGAGGGCAGGGGAATAATCCTCTACATGCGCCAGGAGGGAAGGGGCATTGGCCTCATCAATAAGCTTAAGGCATATGAGCTCCAGGAGAACGGCCGCGATACTGTTGAGGCAAACATTGAGCTTGGCTTTGCTCCAGACCTTCGCGAATACTGGAACGGTGCACAGATTCTGCAGGACCTTGGTGTTAAGACGCTTCGTCTCATGACAAACAACCCAAGCAAGGTATACGGCCTTGAGGGCTTTGATTTTGAAATTGTCGAAAGGGTTCCGATTGAGATTGAGCCAGGCATGTATGACAGACACTACCTTAAGACAAAGCAGGAGAAGATGGGGCACATTTTCAAGCAGATCAAACTGAATTAAAACATTTAAACTAAGCCGATTAAACAGGGCAAATTACGCACGGGAAAAGAATTTAAGCAAAGGCTGAGTAAAGGTCAGTATCAGGCGGCGGATTTTGAAAAAATAAAAACCTGTGAAATTATACAAAATAAGAGAAACGAAATATAAAGGAGAAAAATTATGGCTATCAATATGTTTGAAGGTAAGGTAATAGCACCCGAGGGAATGAGGGTTGGAATCATCGCATCACGTTTTAACAGCTTTATCGTTGAAAAGCTTCTTGACGGTGCTGTTGACGGACTTGTACGTCACGGTGTCTGTGATGAGAACATCGACGCATGCTGGGTACCGGGTGCATTTGAGATTCCTGTTGTTGCAGAGAAAATGGCAAACTCAGGAAAGTACGATGCAGTCATCTGTGTCGGAGCAGTTATCCGTGGTTCGACAACACACTATGACCTTGTGGTAAATGAGACAACAAAGGGAATCGCACAGGTTAGCATGAAGTCGGGAATCCCTGTAATGTTTGGTGTAATCGCAACAGAAAACATTGAGCAGGCAATTGAGAGATCAGGTTCAAAGGCAGGCAACAAGGGCTATGAGTGCGCACTTGGTGCAATTGAGATGGTTAACGTAATTAAGGCAATGTCATGATAATGATCTTTGATTATGACGGTACCTGCTATGACTGTCTTAAGCTTTACGGCAGCTCCGTGAGGAAGGCCTTTGAGAGGCTTAAAGCCGAGGGATATGTGCCCAAGGTAAAGGATGACGATGAAACATTAAAGCGGTTTCTTGGGATGAGGGCGGATGAGATGTGGATGGAGGTCATTCCGGAGGCGCCTTCGGAGGTTCACAAAAGGGCGATAAAGATGGTCGGCGAGGGCCTCATAAAAGGTGCGATGGAAAGGGAGGCAGAGCTTTTTGACGGGATAGAGGAGCTTTTAGGAAAGCTTAAGTCCATGGGTCATACGCTTCTCATTCTTTCAAATTGCCCCACCATCTATAAGGATGCACATATGAACGCCTTTGACCTTAAAAGGTATTTTGACAGGTTCTATGCATCGGGCGAATACCCTGGGCTTTCAAAGACGGAAATTTTCGAGATAATAAGAGCGGAGTATCCCGGGAAATACTGCTTTATTGGAGATAAAATTGGAGACCTTGAGGCAGGATTAAGGAACGGCTATGCGACGGTAGCCTGCCATTATGGTTACGGAAGCGAAGAGGAGCTTAAAGCTGCATCGTATCATGTGTATTCAGTGGCTGAACTAGAAGATGTACTGACAAGCATGCAGGTCTAATGACACGCAGGAAGATATCGATAGTTAATTGTAATAAGGATTTCCTCTGTGCATTTGTCAGATTAGATGTGATGAGAGATGATAATTAAGCGGATTCGTCAGATAATAAGTGAAGACAGACAGAGATTAAGGATTCGTCAGAGGACCGTTCGCGCTTAAGCAAAGCTTGGTTGCGCGAGGTCTCTCTGACGAATCCATACCTAAATAACGTAATCACAAAGAAAAAAGCCCTTCGGAGTTTTATTGTGCTCCAAAGGGCTTCTTTTTATAGCTTCTGTATGACAAGGGAACCGCCCTCATCTGTAATCGGAATTCTCACAAGCCTTCCGAGTGTTTCCTCTGCCTCGTTTACCGCGTCATGGATTCCCTTGAAAAAGTCGGTGTTGTAATCATGCACCATGATATAACCGCCGGTTGTGAGTCTCGGGTAAAAGAAGAGGAGACCCTCAAGTGTTGTTTTATAAAGGTCGACATCAAGAATTACGAATTTGAATTTTTCATCAGTATCATTTTCAAGTGCTGTTCCAGGGAAAAAGCCCTTTCTGATAACTGCCTTCTCTGGATACGGGAGTCGGTTTTTAACAAGCTCTGCAGCATCATCCGGAGTTGGGCGAAGACTAGTCCAGGCCTCTGAGTAGCCCTCTGGAAGGTCGAACCTGTTCTCCTCAAGTCCTATGTGCTCTTTGTCAAAGCCCTCAAAGGAATCATAGAGGTAAAGCGTTGATTCAGGGAAAATCCTGTTAAGTATCTCGCTTGTGTAACCAAACTCAACACCTACCTCGGCAACACTTCCCCCGGTACCGGTTCTTTTAAGCTCCTCGCTAAGGAGCTCAATCTCCCTGTATCTGACATAGTCAAGGTGAACACCATAGTATTCTTCATTTGTCTTCGGAACAGAGTCATACTGCATCCTTCTCGTTGTGACCTTTTCTGTCGAGGGGAGAATGCGGTTAACCCATCTGTCCCAGTATTTTTCCTCAAGCTCTTTTAAATAATCAAGTCTATCCATAATGATGTCCTTTACCCTGTAAGTTTTCAAAATAATAGTATCATATCGGAGGAATAATAAAAATAATAATTTTGGGTTTTCGGGAAACCGGTCTGTTGTAATTTCAGAAATGGAATTAAGCCATGAAAAACCTTCGGAATGAATACATTAACAGTGAATTGATTATTGGACTTTAATTATAAGGCTATTGATGGTAATATTATTATGAGTTATTTTGGTTTGCATTTGCGCGGGTGGCCCGACAAGGATTAAGGCACCAGGTCAACCCGGGATTTTCATAAACATAAAGCAGTTGGAAAAGGTATTCATAATGGAATATTCATTTGATAAAAGATTTAAGTCAGAGATTGAGAACAGAAACACGAGGCTTCTTGGCAGGATTTACAGGAAGTACCTTGTGCCCAACATGACATCACAGCTAAGCCTCATTCTCATCACGTTTTTCGATTCGCTTGTAGCTGCAAGATATATCGGCATAGACGCAGTTCAGGCAATTGCACTTCTTAACCCGATCATTTTCATAGATTTCATTTTCCATGATTTCTTTATAAGTGGAATCAGCACGGTAATCACAAGGTACAAGGGTCTTGGTGAAAGCGGCAAGGCAAAGAGGGCCTTTGCGGCAATCGTTTTCCACCAGTTCTTCGGATACCTTTTTATGTACGGGCTAATCATTGCCTTTATCCGCCCGATTTTAAGCTTTTTTTCGGTTGACCCGACACTTATTGCGGATGCCATTAAGTATTACATTCCGTATGCAATGGCGATTCCGTTTGCAAAGGCAGCCTTCTGTCTTGAGAGGGGCTTTAACACTGACGGAAATTCCTCGTTCTTTGCTGTAAGGGGCGTGCTCACAAATGTATTAAACCTCATCTTTAACTATGTGGCAGTGCTTGCATTTAAGAGCGGAATCATGGGCCTTTCGGTTGCCTCAAGCGCCGCAATGCTTCTTAGCTACGGCTGGTCACTTTCATATTACTTTAATGACAAATGTACAATCCGCCCCGACTTCTCTGTTATCAAAAACCGCAAGGAGCTAAGGGGCTATGTGCAGGAGGAGATATCAATAGGCAGGGTATTTGCACTTGATGACAGCCTCTATGCCGTTATGGGAGTTTTGTTCAATAAGCTCCTTATTTCAACAGGCGGCCTTACTGCACTTGCCTGCAACGGAATCGTGCTTTCAATCTATGCGATTTACGAGTCGCTCATTCTTCCGATCCAGTCCTCGTTTTCGCAGATTACAACCTTCTATTATGCTGACGGGGACATTTACGGAACAAGGGGAATACTGCGTCTTTCGGTGGTCGTCGAGCTGGTGTTTGGTATCGTTTTTGTGATACTCGCGGTTTTGATGAATCCGCTCATAGGACTTGTGTATAAGGTGACGGACAGCGCCGTTTTACAGATGATGCCGTTCTTTCTTGGCTGTGCGGGCGTGACACTTATCATCAACTACCTCAGTAACATGATTAGTGCCTTTGCAATCGCAACAAAGAGAAACCGTCTTGCAGACAAGTTCAATGTAAGCAATAACCTATTTGTAATGGCAGGCCTTGCACTCGGGGCACTCGTTGGCGGCTTTAAGGGAATGATGCTTGGAAGAATCATCGCAGCGTTCCTTATCCTCTGCGCTGAGACATGGGTAATAGGAAAATCAAAGGTCGTTTTCGGAGAGGAGAGCGAGGAGGAGCTTGTCGCATGCTCATATAAGCTTACGGAAAGCGCTATGTCAGAGATAAGTGAGAGAATTTACAACATTTTCCACGAAAACAGCGAGCTTAAAAACTATGCCGTAAAGGCATCGCTTCTTACCGAGGAATATAACAGAAGCCTTCTTTACCTTAACCGTGAAAAGGGAAATGTAACGGTTGACATGAGGGTTCTGGCACTTGACGGTAATTTTAGCATCACGATAATGGATGACGGTGACACGGTTGACTTTATCGGAAGGATAAAGCAGTCGGAAAGGCCTGAGGTTATTGAGCTTTCAGAAAAAATCCTTGCAGGCTTTTCTCCGGATTCAAGCTATTCGAGGGTATTCGACATGAATATCACGCACCTCATCTTCCCGAATAAAAATGAAGAGAACATAAAGCACTCCTACAGAAGGGCACTTCCTGCGGATATGTACATTGAAAGACACGAGGGAAGCATTAAGCGTGCTGCACGGAAGGCGGATAAGCTAAAGAAAATACTCGTAGAAAAGGGCGTGCCGGAGGGTAATGCTTCATTTGCAGTTGGAATCCTTTTCCCCGACTACATTAACAGCACCATCCCAAGGCTCATTGCTGAAAATGTCTGTGCTGCCGCACTTATCCTTTTTAAGGGAAGACATGACCTGTCAATCGGCTCGATACAGATGAGACCATCGACGGCACTTGATATAGAAAGGTATGCCGTGGGTCTCGGGGAGGAAATCTATAAGCCCATATGCCATGCGGCAGATGACACCGGACGAATGGCGTGCATAAGACGTTCCATGAGAATCTTAAATGACGAGACGGCAGCGGTCTATGTCTATGCCTTTGTGAAGATGGTTAAGGAGATGACGGAGGAAAACGGGTACTTTAAGGATAGACTCCTGAAGGCCGGCTCCGAAGGGTATGAGGAGGAGCTTTTTAAAATCTGTGCCATAAGCTATAACGGCGGACACCAGGACACTGAAAGCTTTTACGAGGAACAGCTTGACATCGCAAACTACCCGTATGGCATGTTCAGCAGGATGTCACACTGGAACTATACGGATATGGCATATACACTTTATAAATTACAGGAGAGGGACGGTAAGGATGGAGAATAACGGCGAAAACAAAAAGAAACCGTCCTTTTATAACTACGACGGCTATGATTACGGGGATTTCTGGGATAAGAGGGCATATGAGGACAATGCCGACCTTATGGCAATAGAGGCACTTTCTGTCCCAGACCAAGATGCGAGCATGCTCGAAATCGGTGCGGGCACAGGAAGAAACACCTTGAGATACCCTGATTACAAAAAGATATACCTCGTGGATTATTCCATCACGATGCTTGAAAAGGCAGTCGAGAGGCTTGGAGACTCTGACCGCTTTGAATTCATACTCGCGGACACATACCTTCTTCCGTTTAAGGAGGGAAGCTTTGAGAGGGTGAGTATGATAAGGGTGAGCCACCACCTAAGTGACCTCGGTGAGGCCTATAGGGAGATTGGACGCGTTTCCAAAAACGGAGCAAGGTTCCTTATGGACTATGCAAACAAGACTAACATCAAGGCTTACCTCAGGTACTTCCTTAAAAAGCAGTCATGGAACCCGTCAGACAGGGAACCTGCGGCAGTAGGCGAGCTTACCTTCGATTACCATCCCGAGATGGTCGAGGAGGTTCTTAAGAATGCAGGCTTCAGGATACTTAGGAAAAGGCCTGTCGGAATACTGAGGGGACTTGGCATTGCAAGAAACAAAAAAACCATGGGACTAGCAAATAAGGTTGAAGGCTTCTTCCAGAAAACCTTTACTGGTTCGAGACTTACACCATCGATTTTTATGGACTGCGAGAAGGAAATGAGGGAGGGCTTTGCCGATAATAAGCCTGAGTTTGTATGTCCAGCATGTAAGGGAGAACTCACATTCAGGGAGGGCGAGGGCCATGTATGCAGGACCTGCGCAAAGCTTTACCCATATAAAAATAGAATCCACAACTTCCGCTCGGATCTTTCATCACCCGAGTTTACGGAATTTGAAAGAAATAATCCCGCCTATAGGGACTATGTAAATAACACAGAGGAAAAAGGCAAGGATAATGAGTGATGCAAGGGAAAAGGTACTCACACTAAAGCCATCGGAGGCTAAGGAGTGGGACCGAATCATTGACAGCTTCATATATAACATACCTCAGCAGCGTTCAGGCTGGATGAGGGCTTATGAAACGCATGGATATGACGGAAAAGCATGCCTTTTTTACTGTGAGACAAAGAATCTCCGGGCAGTAAACACGCTCTTTTTAAAGCCATATGATGATGACCAGGAAAAGACTGAGGCCATAACACCATATACGGGAACCTCGATGCATATCGAAAAAAAGGAAGGATGCCGTGGTGCCGGTGAAGAGCGCGAGGGTGCAGGTGAAGGAGGCTTCGATGCAGGGGCTGAGTGCCCTAATGTCGGGGAGTTGTACCAGACGGAGGTTGATGAGGTATTTGCGGCTTTTGATGCGTGGCTTAAGGAAAATGGAATTAGCCGCGAGAAGGCAGTTTTCCGCTACGATGCGCCCAAAACCTTTGACAGGGAGCGCTACTATGAGCCGTTCCTTGAGATAAATACATATGTGATGCATGCGGGAACGGATGAGACAATAATCGCCAGTATGCACAAGGAGCAGAAAAGAAACCTTAAAAAGGGGATTAATGCAGGGCTAAAGGTTGACATAACTGATTATACCCCTTCGGATGCAGAGCTCCTTCATGGGATTTACACAGAGTTTATTAACGGAAAAAGACACTTTGCCTACTATGATTACAGTGAGGAGTTTCTAGTTAGCCTTGCAGGGGAGTTTTCCGAAAACCTTAAGCTTGTTAAGGTTTATGACGGTGGGGTGCTTCTTACTGAGCTTCTTCTTGTGACGGGTAACAATGTCACAGAGGTTCTGCTTGTGGCAAATACCGAAGCGTCCTATAATACGGGAAGCAATGCACTTATGTACTTTGAACTTGCAAGACTAGCCCACAAAAACGGATGCAAGTACCTTTCGCTTGGAACTGCGGGTGAAGGCGGACTATCACGCTTTAAGCTTCACCTGGATAAAAACGGACTTAAGATAAATCCTATGGTGATTCACAGGCCTCTGACATAGGAAGAGGGGAGAGGTAAACCGGCAGCAGAATCAGCCGGCAAAATCAACTGGAAAAACAAATCGGTTTAAATGATTGCAGACTCAATTTAAGCGCTGCGAAGAAAGATTAGATACATGAAATACGACGACATAAAAAACATTAACAGAAACGAATTTACAGCGCTTACCTTTGATTCAAGGACTGCACTGCCAGGTTCACTCTTTTTTTGTAAGGGTGAGGGCTTTAAGGAAAAGTATCTTAGAGATGCAGTAGATAAAGGCATTAAGGCATATGTGTCCGAAAGGGAATACGATGTCGACTGCCCGTGCATTAAGGTACCGGATATCCGCATTGCAATGGATGAGATGGCAAACGAATTTTACGGCTATCCGTGGAAGGAATTTAAGCTTATCGGAGTTACGGGAACAGTCGGAAAAACAACGACGGTTTTCTTTATCAATGCAATGCTTCGTGCGGCGGGAAGGAAGGTTTCCTACATCTCAAGCGTAGATACGGATGACGGAGTTGAGAACTTTGAGTCACACCTTACAACACCTGAGGCACTTGACCTTTTGAGGCATTTTGACAATGCAAGGAGTACTGGTGCCGATGCCTTTGTAATGGAGGTTTCGTCGCAGGCACTTAAATACCACCGAACAAGGAGCGTAGTGTTCGACATAGGAGTATTCCTGAATTTTGAACCTGACCACATAAGTAATGTTGAGCATTGCGACGCAGAGGATTTTTTAGGAGTAAGCTTAAGCTTATGAGCCGGTGCAGGGTGGCCGTAATCGGACGTGAGAACAAAAGATTTGACGAGGTTTATGAGGCGGCAAGTAACAGCCCAATATGTGAAAAAATCATCTGCTATTCAAAATACGACGCAATGGATTATGCGCTCTCGATACCGGGAGGCTTTAACAGGGAAAATGCCATCGCGGCAATAAGCGTGGCACATGAGCTGGGAATACCCGAGGAGGCGATAAGGGAAGGACTTATCAGTACGACGGTCCCGGGACGCATGGAGGTTTTTGAAAACAGTGCCAGGGAACTGGCATGTGTAGTCGACTACGCACACAACTCAATGGGATTTCGCGAGCTGTTTAATTCACTTCGTGAAATGTATCCAGGCTACAGGTTAGAGCTTATCTACGGATGCCCGGGAGGCAAGGCATATTCGAGAAGAAGTGACCTTGTAAATGCGTCTGCAGGAAATGTTGATTTTGTATGGATAACCGAGGAGGACCCCGCAAACGAGGATCCAGACGAGATAGCAAGGGTTCTTGAGAGGGGCTACATCGAGAAGGGTACTCCCTGCAGGATAAATAACGACAGGGAGCAGGTCATAAGGGATGCGATACTTAACGCAAAACCAAAAACGGTGATAGCAGTCACGGGAAAGGGACGCGAGTACTACATGCACAGGGGCGACGAATATGTCGAGATAACCTCTGATGTGGATATAGTAAAAAGTTATATATAGTATATACCAAAAAGTCATTTGATAAAAAATTAACCGGTGCTATAATCACGCAGGAAACAAAAAACAAGAAAGTTTATTTTAATAAAGGAGACACTATGGATCGTTTAAAGGACAAGGTTGTTATCGTTACAGGCTCAACAAGCGGTATCGGTATCGGAATCGCTAAGCTTTGCGCAAAGGAAGGCGCTCAGGTAGTTGTTACAGGACGTAACGTTGAAAGAGGACAGAAGGTTGTAGATGACATCACAAACGAGGGCGGAAAGGCATGGTTCCATGCATTCGACCTTACAGATACAGCTGCAATGCATGCATTAATCGCTGATACTGCTGAGAAGTTCGGACGTATCGACGTTCTTATCAACAATGCAGCAGGCATGGGTATGAAGGACGGACGTGTTGACGAGATCTCACTTGACGAGTTCAATGCAGTAGTTGCAACAGACCTCGGCGGAACCTTCAACATGATCAAGGAAGTATTACCTTACCTTCTTAAGAATGAGAAGGGTGGAAACATCGTAAATATCGGTTCAATGGCAAGTGCAGGCGGAGACCTTGGAACAATCGCTTATGCATGTGCAAAGGCTGGACTTGACAAGCTTACAGAGTATGTTGCTTGTATGTACGGACCAAGCGGAATCAGATGTAACTGCGTTAGACCGGGCCTTATCGTAACTCCTCAGAACGAGGCACGTGTACCGGATGTTCTTAAGCAGATCTTCACATCAAACATCCTTGGAAAGCGCTATGGAAATCCGGAGGATATCGGACACCTCTGCGTATACCTTGCAAGTGACGAGGCTGAGTACATGAACGGTCAGGTTCTCACATGCGACGGCGGATTAAACTCACACACACCTACAGTAGCTCAGTTCAGGGCTATGGCAGGCCGTACATGGTAATTTGAAAGCATTATCATAAACACTAACTGACATAAAACCAATAGAAAACCAAAAGGGCAGGTATCTAAAGATGGATACCTGCCTTTTAATACAATGTGGCCCTAATAATGGGACCTGGTTAGTCATTTGTTTAATTTTGTCTTGCTGTTATTCTGTTTCCTCATCACGAACGGCTTCGGATACGGGAGGTCTGCCGTCGTATTTCAAGGGACTTACACCATAGTATTCCTTAAAGCGTTTTGAGAATACATATGGATTCTGGAAGCCTATGCTCTGTGCAACGTCCTGGACGGATGTGTGTCCGTCCATAATCATTTTTGCCGCCTTCTGCATTCGAAGCTCGGCGATGTATCCAAACAGGCTCTTACCTGTTTCTTTTTTAAATAAGCGGCAAAGGTATTCACGGTTTAAGTGAACAAGCTCTGACAAATCCTCAAGCGAAAGCTTGTCATCAATATGCTCGTCAATGTAATGAAGTATCTGTAAAACCTCTGTTTTTACACTTCCCTGTACCGGAGAATCCGTGGCCTTGTTTAAGTCAGGAATACATGTGAAGGGTTTGTCTTCGGTGATTTCGGTATATTCAAGCTGGCAGCAGTACTTATATGCCTCCCTGAGTCCCGAAAGGTTTTCAACACTCCTTGCGTAACAGATTACAGGAGCCTGCATTGAATAGGCTTTTACCGAACGGTAGAATCTG
Organism: Eubacteriales bacterium; assembly: GCA_030526295.1. Lineage (GTDB taxonomy): Bacteria > Bacillota > Clostridia > Lachnospirales > Lachnospiraceae > Avilachnospira. The sequence continues at coordinate 39,026 of JAUNDA010000003.1, read as the reverse complement.
GTAAGACGAAGCTGGAAGTCGATATTCTGTTTTTCTATATCATCTCTTCCGATGAGTGCCACAAGCTCATGGTCGTTTATCTTTATCGTATGACCGAGAGTAACATCCACCAAGACCTGCCTGAGCATTTAACACATGAATTCATAAGATACAAGTGGTCCCAGGTGGTCGCTCTTCATCGTGGCACGAACAAGTATACAGTTGAAAATGCCTTTTGGGAGACTCTGAAGGAGAAGGTCCTCGTCAATTACCGAACCGGCATTTTGCAGATACTGGCGGAAAGCAATTTCTGTGAGGTCTGCATTACGTTTATCGTCCTTTTGCTCCTTTTCATAGGTGGTTCTTCGTTTCTCTTCATCATCTGCAATCAGCTCATATATTCTGTCAAGGTACTCATACATGATGTTGTCCTTCATGTCTGCCTTTAAGAGATAGTCAAATGCTCCCTCCTTCATGGCACCGCGAACAAGCTCGAAATCAGAATAATTACTGAGTGCAAGAATCGGACCGTTAAAGCCGGTTTCCCGGAGCCTCTTAATGAATTCCACGCCGCCCATAACAGGCATCTGAAGATCGGTAATAACTGCAGCCACGCTGTGTTCTGCGCAGAATTCAAGCGCCTCAGCACCATTTGAAGCCGAGCCCGCGAGGTTAAACTGCGGGTGGGACTGTATGATATTCTGTAATGTTACCTTTGCTAGTGTTTCGTCATCAACAATCAGTATTGGATACATAAGGACTCCTGTTTTTAAGATACAAGGTTTACCGGAATTGAAATGATACAGGTTGTACCATTTCCTGGTGAACTGACAATCTGCAGACCGTTTTCGGTTCCGTAATATAGTTTAAGCCTGTCATTTACATTCTGCAGGCCTACACCGTTAAAGCGTTCCTTTGCGGGATTATAGGCGAGCTCCGTATTAAAGCCGACACCGTCATCAGTGACGGTAATGGTCAGCTTTTCATCATCAAGCTTTGTTTTTACTTTGATATTTACTATTCGTTCTGATCCTGCCGTGGCGTGTAGAATTGCATTTTCCACCAGAGGCTGCAGAATGAAATGCGGAACGTGGCAGTTAAGCGATGCCTCGTCAATGTCATATGAGGAACTGAATCTGCTGATGTAGCGAAGGTCCTGAATCCTCACATAATTCCTGAGATTTTCTATTTCCTTTTGCAGGGTGATAAGCTCTGAATTATCTACAAGCGTTGCACGAAGCAGTCCGATAAGTGACTCGATTCCCTCTGCAAGCACGTTGTTGCTACTAAGCTCCGACATCCATTTAAAGGTTCCGAGCGTATTGAAAAGGAAATGCGGATTAATCTGATAGTGGAGCATTTCCATTTCTGCGGCACGCTTCCTTTCATCACTTTCCTTGATGTCTTTAATTAGCTGGATGATACGGAAGGTCTTCTGGTCAAGCTTTCTTGATAGGAAACCCAACTCATCGGGACTTGTGTCGCAAATCGGAACATATTCATTTTCAACGATATTGATTTCACTGGCATCAACCATCTTCTCGATGGGTTTTGTGATACTCATAGCCATAGCAGAAGCAATGTAAAGACAGAAGGCTATGAGCGGAAGAAGTACCAGAAGAAGAATCATGAGAACACGGTTCTGCTCATTCGAAATAAAGCTGTACGGAACAACCGATAGAAGATAGCAGTCATAATGTTTACTGTAATAACAAATCTGAAGATATGATGCGGCTGTACGAACGCTTGTGAGGTTTTTTGCGTTCTTTGAGCCCTTCATCATTTCATTGATTAGTGCCCTTTCACTGTCATCAAGAACAAATCCCTTGGCATCTTGTGAAACGAGGATTTCACCATCCTTTGTAAGCATCATGAAGCCTGAATCCTCACTGATTTTTGGTGAAGCAAATGCGGATTCATATACAGTCTGGCTGGAAATCAATACGATTATATATCCGGCCGGAACGCCGTTAAGCTTATGGCTGTAGATCTTTCTGACTATGGCCATATACTTATCCCTGTTGTTTGGGTTTACATATTCACCTATGTAATCCTTTGGCGAACTTTTATCACTGGCCTCAAGAAGGCGGAGTACCTCCGTGTTTATTGAGGTTGCATGACCGCTTCCGTAGACGGAATTCTTTTTGTTGTCAAGAATCATGACGCCCATGAGGCTGATGTCCGGAATGGGAGTGTTGCGAACAGCCCTGTCCACGTTTGATGTGAGCTCATACCTTTCGGAAAGCTCCATGCTGTCACTGATGTCGGCAAGGTCACTCATGGCGTCGGATACTGAAAGAAGGTCAATATAGTGGCTGTGCTGGCTTAATATCAGATTGACATTGTTGCTGGCAAGCTGTGCCGACTGCCTTACGGACTGAATGAGTTTATTTTGAATCGAATTACTGTAAATATTATAAGAAATGACCGCCAAAAGAATGAGCGGGATTACGGAAACGAAAATAAATGTCGTTTTCAGTCGTGTATTAAGTTTAAATTTTCGAAATATTGACATGATTTTACTCCCCGCGTTCATTATAAATGTCAATTCTTGTACAAAACAATAGTGCAAAATGCATAAAAAGATGTTAATATGATTGTAATTTATGACGATAGTGCAATAATAATGTCAATATCGTAACAAAATATGTCAAGAAAAATCATTCAATTGACATTTGTGTGAAACTATAATGCGGTTAACATTCAGAAATGGTTCTGGATGATTTAATTGGAGGAAAACGAAATGAAGAAAAGTATGAAAGCTATCATTGCCATGATGCTTGCAGCTGTTACATGCGTAAGCCTTCTTTCAGGATGCGGAGCTTCCACAACTGAGACACAGGCAGCAGCACCACAGGCAGCAGCTGAAGCAACACAGGCAGCTAGAGAAGCAGCTGCACAGGGATCAATGTTCGCAGGAAAGACCCTTAAGCTTGCTCTTTTCGAGGGTGGTTACGGAATGGACTGCTGGAATCAGACAGTTGAAGCATTCCAGAAGTATTATCCTGACGTAACAATCGAGGTTCAGCATAACCCACAGATCGGTGATGTTGTTCGTCCGCAGATGATCGCAGGTGAGTATCCTGACATCTACTACTGCAACGGTGACAACGATGAACTCTTCAGATCACTTCTTAATGAGAAGCAGCTCTGGGATATGACAGACTGGTACAACTCAACTCCTTCATGGGATGATGAGTCAAAGACAGTTGCTGATACAATCGTAGCAGGTCTTCTTTCATCAACAACATGTGCACCTTACCGTGACGGAAGAATCTATGGAGCACCATTCGTTCTTACAAGCCGTGGAGTTGTTTACAACAGAACACTTTGGGAGAAGAACGGCTGGACATTCCCAGAGACATGGGATGAGCTTTTCACAATCCTTGACGAAGCTAAGGCTAAGGGAATCGCAGGATGGACATACGCAGCAGCAAATGCTCCTGACTACGTTCAGAGTATGTTAATGCCTTCACTCGTTTCTGCACTCGGTGTAGAGAAGGCTCTTGCTTTCGTAGACTATGATGAGTCTATCCTTGACACTCCTGAATTCAAGCAGCTCCTTGAGACATATGCTAAGCTCGGTGACTACCTCCTTGATGGAACACTCGGACTTAACCATACAGAGAGCCAGGCAGAGTTCATGCAGGACAAGTGCCTCTTCATTCCTAATGGTGACTGGATTTCTGCAGAGATGGCAGACGCTCCAAGAACAGACGGATTCGTTTGGGGAATGGCTGCACCGCCTGTAAACACAGTTGGTGAGACACACTATTCACGTTCATCACCGGGAATCTTAACAGTACCGGCAAACGGCGGCGAGCACGAGCTTGCAATGGAATTTATCAGATTCATGTACAGCAAAGAGGGTATCGAAATCTGGGCTAAGACAGCTTCACAGCTTATCCCTGTAGAGGGTGCAGCTGAGATCGCAGCTCCTTACCTTGATGAAGGTTTCGCAAGCATGCATGCAGAGCTTGATAATTCAGCTACAGCATTCGCATATGCTTGGACACCTATCGAGAACTCAAAGGTTTCTATCAACGACGTAATCTACAAGACATATGCAGATGTTGTTACAAAGAAGATTACTGTTGATCAGTGGCTTGAGACAATCAGAGAAGCATTCAAAGAGAAGAATGCAGCAAGAAAGTAATTCTTAAAAACACGCAATTAAGAACTCCGGGCGTGAATACCCGGAGTTCTATTTAAAGAAAAAACTTGGGTTTAGACTCACATTATAGGAAGGGGAAACTATGGGTAACAAAAAAAGGGGGCTTAAAAAGCTTCCATATGGCTTTATAGCTTTTGCCATCATTCCCGCTACGGTTCTGGTTACAGTATTTTTGCTGATACCTGTCTGCAGGGCAATCATGATGTCATTTACAGAGGTATCTCTTTTAAGTCAGAAAACTAGATTCGTCGGACTTGATAATTTCAGATATATGGTCCGTGACGAATATTTCATAAAAGCAGTTAAAAACACATTCAAAATAATGCTTGTGACGCCGCTTATAACGATTTCCATTGCGGTGCTTCTTGCATTTATCGTTTCACAGTGCAAGCTGAAGGAAAAGAATCTCTACGTTGTTCTTTTCTTCCTGCCAAATACGCTTTCGTCAGCTGTTGTCGCAATCATGTGGGCTCTTGTTTATCATCCGACAAGCGGTATTCTTAACGGATTCCTCGGCGGTATAGGTCTTTCAGCGTTACAGCATACATGGCTCGGTGATGCTTCAACTGCACTTTGGTGTATAGCCGCAACAATCATATGGTCATCATTTGGATACTACATGGTACTCCAAATGGCGGGAATGGACGGTATTTCACCTGAGATTTACGAATCGGCCGTTATGGATGGAGCAACGTTCTGGGACAAGCTTTTTAAGATAACTCTTCCGCTCATCAAGAACGTTATCGGTATTACATTCGTTATGGATATGTCAGGTGTACTCGGTGCCAGCTATACATACAGTACCATCATGACAAATGGTGGTCCGAATTTCGCTTCCGAGGTACTTATGAAATATATTTATTCCATTGGTATCAAGGAGGGAAGCATGGGCTACGCATCAGCATTGACTGTAGTAATGCTGGTTATCTCGGTAACACTCTCGATAATTTCGAGAAAGTTCACCGAAAGATCGGTAAAGTGAGGTGAGTGCTATGGTATACAACAAAAAAGACAGATTCAAAAAAATACTCGGCACCAACCTCGTTCGATTCTTACTCATTTTCATAGCCTTCTTTATGGTGGTTCCGCTTCTTTGGAGCGTGGTTTCATCATTTAAGACAAATACTGAGTACATGCTTAATGCATATGCCCTTCCAAAGTCACTTCAGTGGGATAACTATGCAAGGGCATGGGCGAAATCAAATATCGGAAGAGGAACTGTGAACTCACTCGTGGTTGTTGTTCTAAAAATCCTGCTTCTTCTTGTGACTGCAGTTCCGTGCTCATATGCACTTTCAAGATTCAGATTCTTCGGATCAAAGCTTCTTTTAACGATATTTATGTGTGCCGTATTCATTTCCGGTAACTACATCATCGTTCCGCTTTTCCTGGAGATGAAGTCTCTTCATATGTTAAACAGCCTTCCGGGTCTTTCTGTAGTATATACTGCTTTTACGCTCCCATTCTCAATTTTCCTTTTGAGTGGATATATGCGTGACATACCTCATGATTATGAGGAGGCAGCTGAAATTGACGGATGCAATACTTTCCAGACATTCATGAATGTCATAGTACCGATATCACGTTCGGGAATCTCGACAATCACGATTCTTGGTATCTTAAATGCTTGGAATGAGTATCCGATAGCACTTGTAACGCTTACAAGCGATGCGAAGAGAACACTTCCCGTTGGACTTGCCAATCTGTATGTAGTTCAGCAGTATGCAACTGACTGGGGTGCACTTTATGCGGCACTTGTCATTGCACTGGTTCCCACAATCATAGTATTCCTGATTGGTGAGAAGCAGCTTCTCAGCGGACTCAGCGTTGGTGGACTTAAGGGTTAATATTTCTACTAAGGCGGCCGAGGCAATTGGCCGCCTCATTTATTAATAAATTTCAGAGAGGGTTCCAGAGGTATAAAAGAATGAAGGGCGTTATGGGCTGCGACTCTGAGAGAATAAAGAGAATTTCTCCAGAGGACGGAAAGCATTATTTCTTCGGATATTACGATATTGCTTCAATCACACCGGATGACAGATATCATCTGACAAACCGTGTTGAATTTATGGACCGCCTTCAGACTCCTGATGATGTAAGCGAGCTTGGGCTTATTGACATGGAAACCGGAGAGTTTCGTAAGTTTGCCGAAACAAAGGCATGGAACTTCCAGCAGGGAAGCCTCATGCAGTGGAGGGGCGGCGGAAATACTGAGGTAGTTTACAACATATTTGAGGACGGAGAATACAGAAGCGTTGTTCAGAATGTATGGACTGGCGAGAAAAGGGCGCTTGAATATCCGATAGCAAATGTTTCTCCTGATGGAAAATGGGGTGTATGTGTAAACATGAGCCGAATTTTCGATTTCAGGCCGGGCTATGGATACTGCAACAAAAAGGATCCCTGGTATGACGTTAATGTTCCGGAGGATGATGGTTGCAGGCTTCTTAACCTTGAGACAGGTGAGAGCAAATTCCTTTTTTCCTATAAGGACATGGAGGAGAAGCTCGTAAGCGAACCTGAGTTTAAGGGTCAGAAGATTGTTATTAACCATATCAATTTCAATACTTCATCAGACCGCTTCGTATTCCTTTTAAGAAACTTCCCGGAACCTGGGAAAAAGTGGGGAACGGTAATGGCTTCAAGTGACCTTGACGGAAATCTTTATCAGTGGACACATTATACGGTTTGTTCACATTATCACTGGAAGGATCAGCGCACACTACTTATCTATGCTGACTGCGGTGAGGGACTTACCATTTATGAAACAGAGGACCTTAGCAGTAAGTATAAGAAGTACAGCGTCGAATACTTCCCGGATGACATCCATTGCAATTATTCACCTGACAGGGAGTTCTTTATCGGTGACGGCTATCCTGCAGAGGATGGTTACCGTGATATTTATCTTTACTGCTTTAAGACTGACAGGGTAAAGAGTCTCTGCCGTGTATATTCACCATTTCTTTCTGATATGGATATTCGCTGTGACAACCATGTCAGATGGATGCATGATGGTCATTCATTTACGTTTGACGGAATTCATGAGGGCTTCCGCGGTATTTACAAAATGGATATTGCAGAGGACATGAAGGAACTTAGTGAGGATTGAAAATGAACAACGATTTCCATAAACCATATTTTAAGGAATTATTTGGAAGCGAGCAGACAGGTAAGTTCTGCTATACAAAGGAGCAGCTTTCAGAAAGACCGATTTTCCCGACATATATTCTTGACGGCGGGGCATTTCTTTTTCTGAATGATGTAATCGGTACAACCAACAGTGATGACTGGCTCAGAATGATTGAGGAAGGAACATTCTTCGAATACTGGACCTATGACGGAAAATTTGACTGGTACGCTGTTTGGAAGAATTTTACCGAGAAGGACTGCAATCCCGAATGGGAGGCACATATCTGGATTCACCGCCTTTATTTCCTTCTTCCGTTAGCACAGGCCTATATGAATACTGGAGACAGAAGGTATTCACAGAAGTGGTTTGAACTTCTTTCCGACTGGATTGATAAAAACCCATATCGTAAGTATCCGCAGGATCCGGAGGGATGTCCGTGGTTTGACATGGTATGGTTCGACATGCAGGTGGCATGGAGGACAATCAACCTGACACACAGTGTATTCATGCTCGCGGAGGGCGGGGATGACGCACTCACGAAGGAGCAGTGGAAGGCTGTTTATGACATGATTCTTCTTCACAGAAGCCATCTTCAGTCAGAGGGAATGGTTAAGGATGGTACAAGCGCAAGAGGAAATCATTCTCTTCAGATAGGAATGGCACTTATCATGCTTTCATGCCTCTTCCCGGAGTTTGGGGAGCCTGAGGCTTATGCAAAGACGGGAAGGTTTATCGTAAAGGTAAACTGTGACAAGCAGTTAACAGAGGAAGGCATAGATATTGAAGACAGCCTTACATACGGACATTTCATTGCAAGGCTCTATTTTGAGGCAAACCGTCTTCTTAAGCTTAACGGATATGAGCCGATTCCTGGTGTTCCCGAGAAGCTTCCAAAGCAGTACGAGTATCTGTATCAGTTCTCATCACCAAAGGGAATCACAATGCAGATTGGCGACGGTTATGCTATGGATGCGCTTCGTGACATTGAGTTTGTTGATTCCATTGAACCGCTTCCTTTTGAAAGAAAAAAGCGTACTGTTGTTTTTGAAAAATCGGGAATGGCAGTCCTTAGAAACAATAAATTCTCGGTTTATATCGACATGATTGCAACGGACCCGCATTCAAAAAAGAGCCTTATGGCTCCAAAGCAGAAAATCTGGGGCGGCATGTATGGGGCACACCAGCATTTCGGACGTCCCGCATATATCGCTTATGCCGATGAGGACATGGTTGTAAATGAGTCTGGTGGAATGAATTACGATTGCGAGGGCCTCAGGACAATGTATGCAACAATGTCAGGCCACAATGTTATTTCATGTGACGAGATACCGCTTCACGAGCGACTCACACACGATGATTCAGACGAGATTCTCTCAATTGTCGACCACTTTGACGGAGAGAATCCGTGGATTATTCTCAGAAACGAGACCATAGGCGAGAACGGTAAATCATTTGTATGGACAAGGAAGATTGAGCTTAAGGATAAACTCGTGGTAACAGACCATGTAAAGGCAAGTGAGAGGATGCACTTTAGAAACCATCTCCATATGCCATACGCAAGGACGGGATATGCAGATTATTTCGCAAGCACCCAGCCTGTAACTGATGATGGTAAGATAATAAATCTGAGAAGGCGTCAGAAGATGCAGAAGGTTATGCTTGATAAGGCAGGCATCATCGAGTACCGTCCGTATTCAAATGATAAGAACCGTACGGATGTATGTGTATATTCAGAAAGGGAATACTACGAACAGGAATTTGAATCAGTAACAGTTATTTCCTACGAATAAGGAGTAATAATCATGGATAAGCTCAGACTCGGAATTATCGGACTCGGCGGCCAGGGAAGATTATATGCAGACAGGCTTCAACGAGGACTTATAGAAAATGCCGTGCTGACTGCCGTATGGAATCGTTCCGAAGAAGGACGTGAATGGGCCAGGAAAAACCTCGGTACAGGCGTGACGGTCTATGAAAACCTTGATTTAATGCTTGGTAGTGGGGGGATAGATGCCGTTATTATCTGCGTTCCACATTTCCTTCATCCCGAATTTGCAATTAAGGCATTTGAGAACGGACTTCATGTACTTCTAGAAAAGCCTGCAGGGGTAACAGCTTCGTCAGTTGAGGAAATGAACGAGGTCGCAGCAAAATCGGGAAAGACATTTGCACTGCTTTGGAACCTCAGGGCATGGCCTGTCTACAGGAAACTGAAGGCATTTCTTGTTAGCGGTGAGCTTGGTGGGATTCGCCGCGTAATGTGGATTACGACCAACTGGTACAGAACACAGTATTACTACGATTCAGGAAGCTGGAGAGCAACTTGGAGAGGTGAAGGCGGAGGAGTGCTTGTAAACCAGTGCTCACATAATCTAGACATGCTCCAGTATCTTGCCGGAATGCCCGAAAGTGTTCATGCCTTCTGCCGTTACGGAGTACACCGTGATATCGAGGTTGAGAATGATGTAACAGCTTATTTTACATTTCCAAACGGAGCGGTGGGAAGTTTTATAGCGTCCACTTATGAATTCCCGGGAACCAACCGTCTGGAGATTTCAGGCGAAAATGGAAAGGTGGTATTGGAGGACGGACGTCTCGTTTTCTTTAAAAGCTCAGTGAATGAAACAGCATTCAATGAGACAAATTCCTCTTTGTACGAGATGCCCGTCGCAACACCTGTTGAGCTTAAACCTGAAAATGACGAGAGGGAGGACTGTGTTGTACTGATACAGAACTTCGCCAATGCTGTGTTAAAGGGTGAAGAACTTCTATGTCCGGGAACTGAGGGAGTGAATGAGGTAAGGCTTTGCAATGCCATACAGCTTTCGGACTGGACGGGAAGGGCTGTTGATCCCATCAAAATGGATACGGAAGAATATGACCGACTCCTCAGGGAAAGAATAGAAATAAGCAAAAAAATTTAGTATATATTCGAAATATATTAGATTTATTTAAAATATTTATTATACATCAGGAGAAGTTACTTGAAAAAGAAGGGCATAAGTAAAGCATCAGAGGGATTCGGAGAGGGACTGGCAAGGGGAGTCAACTGGGTTTTTGACGTCATTGTCGTGAGTCTCCTGCACCTTATATGCTGCATTCCGCTTGTGACTTTAGGCGGTGCAAAGACATCACTTTATAAGATGGTCATAAGGTGGCAGCATGGTGAGGATGCCACGGTACCTGATTATTTAAAGGAATTAAAAAACGAATTCCGTTCAGGCATAGTACCGGGTCTAATAACAATTGTTGCGGATGTGATACTTTACATTGATATGACAATCGGACTGGCTGAGGGCACGCCGTTATTAATAAGGGTTTTTACCTTTGTCATAGTTCTATACGTTACTGCACTCATAGAGCAGGTATATATGGTTAATGCAAACTTCAAGGTGACTGTCGGACAGCTTCTGAAAAATGCACTGATTATCACGCTTTTGCATCCGGTGAGGAGCCTGTTTACAGGAATAGAGGCATCGGTAATCCTGGTTCCTGTTATAAGAACACAGCTTGCCGCGTGGATTAATAAGAAAACATATCTGGAACTTAGGGAACGCTTCAGGGAAACGGAAGATTCAGGGGAATGATCCGATTTTGAATAGAGGCAGTCGGACAGCGTTTTTAAGGGAAAAAGATTAGGAAAACAAAGATAAATAAAATAAATAGAATTTCACATATGGACAACCATATGTAATAGCAGGGGGGAATATATGTATATATACAGTGATGTTACAGCAAATCTGCTTTATGTGGAGACGGCAGAAAGATGCGAACAGTTTGAAATCACAGACATTAACGGTAACGTGATTAACTGTCAGTTCCTGTACTCGGTAAAAACAGAAAAGGGATTTAAGGCGGTTATAGATGCTTCAGGTCTTGAGAAATGGTCACTCGATAATCCCGCGCTTTATTTTATAAGCGATGGAATTGAGAGGGTGCGTTTCGGACATTCCACACTCAGGACATTCCAGGGATCTAAGGTTCTTTTTAATGAGGAACCGATTTTCCTTCGCGGATATATTCGCGGCATCATCGCACACGATCATCCAAATATGACAGGTGAGAGCGATTTTGAAGCAGCAAAGAAGAATATTTCACAGGCAAAGAAATATGGCTTTAACCTTGTAAGATTCCATTCAACGATTCCATCAGAGGATTTTGTCAATGCAGCTGATGAACTGGGCCTCCTTGTTCACATGGAAATCGGTTTTGAATATGAAACAGATGAAGAAGGAAACAAGCGCGTAACAGCAAATAACAGTACATGGACCGACACAATCCTTAAATACCGTAACCATCCGTCAGTTGCAATTTTCTGTATAGGAAACGAGATGCATAATGCCGGTCATTATCCGGAGGTTCGTGCACTTTATGATGAGGGTAAGGCTCTTGCACCGACTAAGCTCGTTCTGGATAACACAGGATGGGGAGAGTTTGACAGAACAAGTGCTGACATTTTTAACCAGCACATAGCATATTATTTCCCATACAAGCATCATCGCGAGATGTTTAAGACTGATGACTGCTGGATGATAAACGGAAGTGTTTCGGACGAACCTATGAATCTTGAAACAAAGGCAACTGGTGCAAAGGCAAAGGTTCACCGCTATGCAATCCCGATTCGTCCGACATTGTCACATGAAGCAGTTCACTACATTGACATTCCGGATTACCAGGCACTCTGTGACAAATATGACGCATTTGCTAAGAGGGTAGGTGCTGAGTATCTTGAAAAGCACGGTATTAAGAAACCAAGGTTCATGTCAGAGTTACTTGAGCTTATCGACAGGAAGAATCTTAAGGACTATATGCCTGACTACATAAAGGGCTCCAGAAGGTTTAAGGAAATGGGAACCAAAACCTTTATTGAGAACCTGAGACTCTCACAGCTTTGCGGCTTCGAAATGCTGCAGTTTTCAGACTGCTTAAAGTATGAAAACAAGAACGGCATTGTTGACTGCTTCGATGATGATAAGGGAATCGACCCTGCATGGTTCAGGCAGATGAACAGCGACCTTGTTGTTCTTATCGATAAGGAAAAGGAAACATGGTTTGAGGATGAAACTGTAAGCTTTAAGATTTATGTTTCCAACTTTGAGGCAGCAAAGGACATTAAGGGTAATCTTGAGGTATTCATTGACGGTGAGAGAATTTACTACGGAAAGGAGTTTGTTCTTGCAGGCGGACTTCAGGAAATGGTAAAGCTTGATGTTTCATTTGATGCAAAGGGAGTTGCGGCAGCAAGGGAGATAAAGGCTGTATTCACATATGGAGAGAAGACAGCGGTCAATAGCTGGAATATTTGGACATATCCGCACAATAAGCCTGTTACAAAGCCTGAGTGTGACATTGAAAATGAAAAGCTCGCTGCTTTCATAAACGGTGATGAGAAGTCAGAACTTTACATGACTGACAGGTTCGATGATAAGGTTATTGACAGGCTCAGTGAAGGAAAAACTGTACTTCTCATGTATGAATACGGTGCAAAGAGAAACAAGTGGCAGATGACAGGTGCACTTGAACGCTTTAAGCCGTGTATCTGGGACCGTGGAAGCAACCTCGGAGGCTTTATCAACAGTAAGGAGCTTTGCGGACAGCTCGCAGTTGACCGTTATTTTGACCTAAATATGCAGAAGCTTCTTGAAGCAGGAACAAAGGTTAACCTTGACCACTTCCCATGCAGTGTGAATGAAATTGTCTGTGGAATTGATAAGCCTGTAAGAGACCGTATGCAGGGCCTTGTAACAGGAAACAAGAGCTTCATGGATGACGATATGTTAAGACGCTTCTCACACCTTTTCTCATTTAAGGTAGGCGATGGACAGCTTATTATCTGTACCTTTAATGTAAATGATGTTGATGACCCGACAGTACAGAACCTTCTGAGCATGCTCATTGACAGAAGCGACCTCTTTACTACTGAGAAGGGAATCGGTACTGAGGAGTTTGTAAAGTGGCTTGATGAACTTAATGCAAAGGGCTTTAAGAACGAGGATATCATGAACCGCTTCTGGGAGCAGGATAATAAACCTGTTGAGGATGTGCTGTTCTGGGAGGAGCACGGAATCAATCTTGCGGATCTTGTATAACAGTTGGAGAAGACAGTTAATCTGTACTTTACATGTTTAGGGAAATATTTAACTGGAATAACGAATTCGGACGCGGCAGGTGCTGCATGCTGTACTCGGCTTGGATTTTCAAGTTCCTGAGAGATGTAATCATAGGTACCCTGTATGTGGCTTACCTGTCGTCAATCGGATTCACACTCAATGAAGTAAGTATACTGTCATCAGTATGGCTTGCTTCATCGTTTTGCAGTTTTTTATCTGCTGCGATACTGGAACGCTTTCCAAGAAGGCGGTATGTCTTGCTTATCGGAAAGCTGCTTTACTACCTTTTAAATCTGGTAGGCCTTACGGTGATTCCGCTTTTTGTAAGCGACAGGGCTTCGCTTATGGTGATTTTTACGGTAATCATATTTGTATCGGGAGCACTTTTCAACATTGTAAACGGCGGATACCTGACCTGGCATTCGAACTTTGTAAAGGGTGATAACGCAGCATATTACTTTTCCGTACAGCAGACGACAATGAATATTTTCGGAAGTATCTTCCTTCTCGGAATGAGCCGGTTTGTGGATCATTTCAAGGCAGGCGGAAATGCAGGATGGGTATTCCTTGTGGTGCGCGGAATAGCAGTTTTATTTGCAGTTACGGACCTTTTTGTGCTTTCAATTCCAAAGGAATATCCGTATCCTAAGTCTACGGAGCGGATTGAACTCAAGAACCTTGTTCTTATTCCGTTCGGACATAAGAAATTCATAATGACGATGGGAATTTATGCCATATGGCTTCTTTCCATGGGACTTACGGAAACAGTAGGCTTTTACCATCTTCAGAATGAGGTTGGAGTAAGCATGACGCTCCTTAATATGTATACACCGATGTATGCGTTGCTACTGCTTCTTACAAGTGGATTCTGGAGAATGGTAATAAGTAAAAAATCCTGGCTTGTCACCTTTGGAATTGCGGGAATGCTTCATGCCCCGAGTGTACTTCTCACGGCTTTTGTTACAGGAAGCAATGCATATTGGCTTTACCTTGTAATTATAATGATTCAGTCAGTTGCGGGTGTTGGTCTTAACCTGGCTGATTTAAACATGGTCTATGTGAATACACCGGATGTTGACCAAACATACTATATTGGCTTTTTCTCAATGCTTCAGAACCTCGGGCCGTTTATTGGAAAGCTTATAGGAGGAATCTTCATCGGAATTCTTGGAGAGAGGACAGTGCTGTTTGCCGGAATACCGTTTGGATCGGTACGCTTTCTGTACGTATTCCAGTTCATAGGGTTAATGGTCTGCTCGCTGCTTTTTATAGCGACAAGGAAAAGGCTTATGCCAGACAGAAAAGAAATAAGGACATAATAATTAAGGATACTGCGTGAATATCACGATTATATTGAATTTACTGAAAGGATATAAATATGAAACTTCCAATTAACACTGATTTAACAGGAAAGGTTGCTGTAGTAACAGGTGCGGGCGGAGTACTCTGTTCTATGTTTGCAAGGGTGCTTGCACAGTCTGGTGCAAAGGTTGCACTTCTTGACATCAATGAAGAGGCCGCAAAGAAAACAGCGGATGAGATTGCTGCAGATGGGTTTATTGCAAAGGGATATGCCTGCAATGTTCTCGATAAGGCATCATTAAAGAACTGCCATGAGGCTGTGAAAAATGACCTTGGAAGCTGCGACATACTCATAAACGGTGCTGGCGGAAACAACAAGCGTGCAACAACCGATAAGGAATACTTTGAAAAGGGCGACCTTGAGGCTGACACGGTATCATTCTTCGACCTTGACAGTGATGGAGTCGAGTTTGTTTTTAACCTCAATTTTACAGGAACACTCCTCACAACACAGGAGTTTGCAGTGGATATGGTTGAGAAGGTGGGCTGTAACATCATCAATATCTCATCAATGAATGCTTATACACCTCTTACAAAGATTCCGGCATATTCGGGAGCAAAGGCAGCCATCTCAAACTTTACACAGTGGCTTGCTGTACACTTTTCAAAGACCGGAATCCGCGTGAATGCCATAGCTCCTGGCTTCTTCTCAACTAAGCAGAATGCAGCACTTCTATGGAATGCTGACGGAACTCCTACTGCTAGAACAGGAAAGATTTTAAATGCAACTCCTATGGGAAGATTCGGAGAGGCTGAGGAGCTTAACGGAGCACTTCTTTTCCTTCTTAACAATGAAGCAGCTTCATTTATCACGGGTGTAGTATTGCCGGTTGACGGTGGCTTCAGTGCCTACAGCGGAGTATAAACAGATTTTGGTTTGGGAAAAGTATTATGAAAGAGATTTTTACAATCAGTACATCACCAGAGGGTCTTACAAAGGGAGAAATAACTGAAATTATCAGGAAAAGTCTTGATCAGTATGACTTAAAAAAGGTTCTGATTATTCCTCCTGATTTTACAAGATTTCATTCTGGTGCGGGATTTATCACAAATGAATGCTTCCACTATCTGAGTGAAAAGGGCGTGGAAGTTGACATAATGCCTGCTCTTGGTACTCATGTTCCTGTTACAAGGGAGCAGTGGGAAGGAATGTTTGGGGATATTCCTTATGAGAAGATGCTGGTTCATGACTGGAGAAATGATGTTGTCCGTCTTGGAGAGGTTCCAGGGGAATATGTATCTGAAATTACAGAGGGTCTCTGGAACGAGCCTGTAAGTGTTGAGGTCAATAAACGTTTAAGGGATACCTCATATGATCTCATTATTTCACCGGGCCAGGTTGTGCCACACGAGGTTGTGGGCATGGCCAATCACGGAAAGAACATCTTTGTTGGAGTAGGTGGAAGTGACATGATAAACAAGTCCCATATGGTGGGGGCGGTTTATGGCATGGAGCGGATGATGGGA
The DNA here is from genome assembly GCA_030526295.1 of Eubacteriales bacterium. Classification (GTDB taxonomy): domain Bacteria; phylum Bacillota; class Clostridia; order Lachnospirales; family Lachnospiraceae; genus Avilachnospira. Next base: position 22,804 of record JAUNDA010000003.1, on the reverse strand, counting down.
AAGGAATCCACACCTGTAAGGAAGCTCTTTAATTATGGTCTTGAGCATTTTATGAATGACAGACCGATACTGTATTTTCTTACGGTTACAACGGCACCAGGAGGTGTTATCCATACACACGGAGTATTTGCCGGAGAGGGCTATAACTGCTTTAAGGAAGCTGTTAAGCTTGCCCAGGAAAAGAACATTGATTTTACCGAGACTGGAATAAAAAAGTGCATCGTTTATCTTGACCCATCGGAATTTAAGAGCACCTGGCTTGGAAACAAAGCAGTATACCGTACACGAATGGCAATGGCTGACGGTGGAGAGCTTATTATTCTCGCACCGGGTGTTGAGCGTTTTGGTGAGGATGCAACCGTTGACGGACTGATTCGAAAATACGGATACCGAGGAAGGCTGCATACGCTTGAGGAGTTTAAGAAGCCTGAGAATGATGACCTCAGGGAAAACATGGGAGCTGCGGCACATCTAATTCACGGTTCGTCAGACGGTCGTTTTGAAATCACCTATGCCGTAAAGAATATTACTGAGAAAGAGATAAGGTCCGTTGGCTTTAAGAGCGCCTCATACGACGAAATGGTAAAGAAGTATGACCCGTCTAAGCTAAAGTACGGATATAACACAGTGGATGGTGAGGAGGTATATTTCATACCGAATCCTGCGCTTGGTTTGTGGATCAACCGCGAAAAATTCGAGGGTTAAGGAGAACGGATATGAACATTAGATCAAACTGTAAATATGCTGTTGCATGTGTGACTTCAATGGGAGTACGCATAACACCGGAGGACAGAATGAGTGTCCATGAGTCAAACCGTTTTTTTATGCAGGCAACTTCCGCTGAGACAAATGTTTTAAATGTTTCATCCTCGCTGGGACTTCCGTGCATTGCACTTACAAGATTTGTGAAGGATTCACCGATTGCATGGTTTATTAAGGGAGAACTCAGAAAGAGAAATATTAATTTCGAGGGACCAGATGTTGAACAGGGCGGACCATGGGGATACCGGCACCAGTTCAATATTGCCGATGCAGGCTTCGGTCTTCGTGCACCGAGGGTATGGAATGACAGGGCTGGTGAAGTTGGACGCGACATGGATTCTTCTGATTATGACCTTGACAGAATCTTTGGAGAAGAGGGTGTGCAGATTCTGCACATTTCCGGACTAATTGCATCAATGTCCTCTAATACAACAAAGGCATGCCTCGAGATTGCAAGGAAGGCAAAACAGTACGGTACGCTCATCTCGTTTGATTACAACTATCGAAAGAGCTTCTGGGAGGGAAGAGAAGAGGAGTTAACGGCAGCTTTTGATGAAATCATGGGACTTTCAGATATCCTTCTCGGACTTGGCGGTCCTGTACCTGATATTGAGGAGTTCAAGAAAATCATTCTTGAGCAGAAGGAGAAATATCCTCAGGCTGTTGTTTATTCGGCAACCATAAGGAAGGTAGTAGATGCAAACGAGCACCTGTGGGGTGCCGTTGTATGGGCAGACGGAAACTGGTATGTTGAGGAGCCGCGTCCGATGCAGGTGCTTGACCGTATTGGAGGCGGTGACGGATATTCAGGCGGAATACTTTATGCAATTGCAAGCGGAAAGAAGCCTGAGGAATGGATTAAATACGGCTGGGCGGCAGGAGCGCTGGCTGTCAGCACGTTTAATGATTATGCATCTCCTATTGATGAGGCCGAGCTTATCTCGGTTTACGAGGGAAATGCGGTAATAAAGCGCTGAGTGTTTTTAGTTTGAATTAAAGGTGGAAAAGTATGAAAAAGGCAGATATTGGATTAATCGGACTTGCCGTTATGGGCGAAAATCTTGTCATGAACATGGAATCAAAGGGCTTCACAGTAGCCGTTTTCAACCGTACAACACAAAAGGTTGATGATTTCGTTAACGGCAGGGCAAAGGGAAAGAACATCATAGGAACTCATTCACTTGAGGAACTTGTAAGCTGTCTTGAGAAGCCGCGTAAGGTTTTTATGATGGTTAAGGCAGGCAATGCCGTTGACAATATGATTGAAAGACTTCTTCCGATTCTTGAGGATGGCGACATCATCATTGATGGTGGTAATTCCCATTTCCCGGATACCATCAGAAGAACTGCGTATGTTGAATCAAAGGGAAAGCTCTATGTTGGAACAGGAGTCTCAGGCGGTGAAGAGGGTGCATTAAAGGGACCGAGCATGATGCCAGGCGGTTCACCTGAAGCATGGCAGTATGTAAAGCCGATATTCCAGAGCATCTGCGCGAAGGTTGAGGATGGTTCTGCATGCTGCGACTGGGTAGGAGAAAACGGTGCAGGACATTTTGTAAAGATGGTCCACAATGGTATCGAATATGGTGACATGCAGCTTATCTGCGAGGCCTATCAGCTCATGCGTGACATTCTCGGAATGAGTGATGACGAGATGCATGAGGTATTTGCCCAGTGGAATAAAACTGAGCTTGATTCATATTTAATCGAAATAACACGTGACATCCTTGCCTATAAGGATACAGACGGAGAGCCGATAGTTGAAAAAATCCTTGATACAGCCGGACAGAAGGGTACAGGAAAGTGGACAGGAATTGCAGCTCTTGATGAGGGCGTGCCGCTTACACTTATCGGTGAAGCCGTATTCTCACGCTGCCTTTCTGCAATGAAGGACGAAAGGGTTATTGCAGCAAAAGCATATGACCGTAAAATTCCTGCATTTACAGGTGATAAGGCGGAAATGATAGAGGCAATCCGCAAGGCTCTTTATGCTTCAAAAATCATTTCATATGCTCAGGGATATACGCTTATGCGTACGGCTGCAAAGACATATGGATGGAACCTTAACTACGGAGGAATTGCTCTCATGTGGCGTGGAGGCTGTATAATTAGAAGCGTATTCCTTGGAAAGATAAAGGAAGCCTACGATAATAATCCGCAGCTTGAAAATCTTCTTCTCGATCCATATTTCAAGGGTGTTATTGAAAGCCTCGTTCCGGCATGGAGAAAGGTTGCTGCGGCAGCAGTTACATATGGTGTTCCGGCACCTGCAATGACAGCGGCATTAAGCTATTTTGACGGTTATACAACAGAACGTCTTCCTGCTAACCTGCTTCAGGCACAGAGGGACTATTTCGGAGCACACACATATGAGCGTCTTGACAGCCCAAGGGGAGAGTTCTTCCATACAAACTGGACAGGACGCGGAGGAAATACAGCAGCAAGTACTTATTCGGTATAATTATTTTCAGAATCTTTTAAGGAGCTATTATGGAACAGTTAATGATGCTCAGGTTTGGCGATTCACCTGTGGATTTTTCAGTACCTAAAGGTTATGAGATAAGGGAGTGCCGCGACGGTAACAGTGAGGACGCACTCGGATGGATTAAGGCATGTGAGACACTTAATGAAGGCCTCTGGGCAGAGGAAAAATTTGTAAGTGACATGATAAACGACCCAGACTGCACGGCAAAGAACATCTTTTTGATCTGCAGAAATTCAGATGGTGCAATTGCCGGTACGGCTACTGCAAAGGACGGTGAAACACCGGCCCTCCACATGGTTGGAATGAATAAGGAATTCATGGGAAAAGGTCTTGCATTTCCTGTAAGTGCTGCTGCAGTTAACCGCATGATTGAAAACGGTGACCACAGGATACAGCTTCGGACCGATGAATTCAGGATTCCGGCAATCAAATGCTATCTTAAGATGGGTTTTCGTCCATGGTATTATCAGGATGACATGCAGGAAAGGTGGAGGGGTGTGTTCAGAGACCTCGGATTTAATCCCGATGATTACTATGCTTATGATAAAACATCCTTTAGAAAAACGGTAATTTAATAAATGAACACATTGATAATAATGGTCCTTGTGGTTGGATTTGATACACTGATGAGCATTATTAGGAACAAATACGCAAAGGACAGTATGAAAACACAGGAAGACAATATTACCTACAGTCTGATTTTATCGCTAACAGGTGCAATTGTGCCGTTTTGTTCGGGAAAAACCGGAATGATAAGAGGTGACATTTTCCTTCTTGCAGTACTCTTTGGTGCGTTTATCGCACTTGAGCAGTATACGGCAAATGAATCTTATAAAAGGGGACCGATGTCCCTGTCATCCTTTATGGCACAGTCGGGAATGATGATTACAATCGTTGCGGCATGCATCTTCTGGAATGAAGCGCTGAGTGTGCGCCAGATTGTGGGAATTGCCATAATGCTTTTTGCAATGGCTCTTATGATGCTCGGAAAAAGGGACGGGGATGAACAAAAGGGCAATATCATATGGTTTCTTTTTGCACTTGCCTGGATGTTTGCATGCGGTATACTCGGTGTAATCCAGAAGGTCTATGCGGAAACTGCCGACATGACACAGATATTCGGCTTTATTTTCTACAGCTTCATTTTCTCTGGCGTTTTCCTTGCACTTTATCTTCTTATAACTGTTAAAAGAAGCAAAGGCAAACAGAATACGGGAAACGGGAAAAGCGGCTTGTCCTATAAACTGACAGGTCAGGTTGGAATAGCTGCAGGTATAAGCGGCCTGTTGTATGCGGGACTTCATTTAAGTGCGCTGCTTGGAGTGGGTGCAATGAACGCGGCATATTTCTTTCCTGTAAGTAACGGACTCAAATTGATTTTTGCAATTCTTGCCGGAACGGTTTTATTTAAGGAGAAGCTTGCAATAACACAATTGGTGGGAATGATACTTGGACTTGCATCAATACTGATTTTGTCATAACCACCGGATTTATGGCTTTTGATTGTTTTTAGGAGACTGATTATGAGAAAATTTATGGATGAGGATTTCCTACTTGAGACTGAAACAGCGAAGCACCTGTTCCATACATATGCGGAAAACCTTCCGCTTGTAGACTACCACTGCCACATATCGCCAAGGGAGATATATGAGGACAGGAGGTTTAACTCGATAGACGAGGTGTGGCTTGGCGGCAGGAATGACGACGGCAGCTACTTCGGCGACCACTACAAGTGGAGGCTCATGCGCTCGCACGGAATCCCCGAGGAATACATAACCGGGGACATGCCGGGGGATGAAAGGATAGGGAAGTTTGCCGAGGCACTAGAGATGGCAATTGGAAACCCGATGTACCACTGGACTAACCTCGAGCTTAAAAAATACTTTGGCTGTGATGTACCGCTGGCACCTGAAAACGCGAAGAATGTTTGGGAGGAGTGCAGCAGGAAACTCCGTGAGGACGGGGAGCTTTCCGTAAGGGGACTCATCAGGCAGTCAGGCGTAAAATTCATAGGAACGACGGATGATCCCGCCGATGACCTTTCATGGCATAAAAAAATCGCGGGGGATCCTTCAATTGAAGTGATGGTGTGCCCTTCCTTCCGCCCCGACAAGGCAATAAACATAAACAAGGCGGGCTTCGCGGAATACATCGCCAGGCTCTCGGAGGTAAGCGGCATGAAAATAGAAAGCGCAAAGGATGTGAAGGATGTCCTCACAAAGCGCCTTGAGTACTTTGCATCGCTCGGATGCCGTGCCTCGGACCACGGCCTCGACTACGTGCCGTACAGGGAATACACGGAGGAGGCTGCAGATGCCGTGTTCAGGAAGGTGATGGAAGGGGAAGCCATCACGACAGGTGAGGCAGAGGTTTATGAAACCTACATCCTTGCAGGCCTTGCAAGGGAGTACCACCGCCTCGGAATAGTCATGCAGCTCCACTATTCGTGTTACAGGAATGCGAATGACAGGATATTTAAGACAATGGGTCCGGACACGGGCGTTGACATGATAGCGGTGACGTCATGCGGCACACAGATAGCACGGCTTCTTTCGGAGCTTGACGAAACGGGTGAGTGTCCGAAGACAATACTGTACTCACTCAACCCCGCTGACGACCAGCAGATAGACACGCTTGCCGGATGCTTCCAGACGGATGAAATCCCGGGAAAGATCCAGCACGGAAGTGCGTGGTGGTTCAATGACACGAAGTCCGGAATGGAGGCACAGATGAGGTCGCTTGCAAACCTCGGAATACTCGGAAACTTTGTGGGAATGCTCACGGACTCAAGGTCGTTCCTCTCATATGCAAGGCATGACTATTTCAGGAGGATATTCTGCAACATCATCGGAAACTGGGTTGAAAACGGTGAGTACCCGGACAATGAGGAATCATTAAGAAAGATAGTCGAGGGAGTATGCTACAAAAACGCCGCACGCTACTTCGGCATTGAATAAGGACAAACTGATGGAAAGATTAAGCTATAAGACACTGGGGGAAACGGGAAGGGATGACTACTTCCTTGAGAGGGCACCGGAAAGGGTGCTGCAGTTTGGCGAGGGAAACTTCCTCAGGGCATTCGTGGATGACTTCTTTGACATTGCCAATGAGAAGGCCGGCTTCAACGGAAAGGTGGTCGTCGTATCGCCAATCGAGGGACCGCTCCTTCCGAAATTCAGGGAGCAGGACTGCCTTTACACCCTTTACCTGAGGGGAATGGAGGAAGGAAAGAAAGTCGAGGAGCGGAGGCTCATATCCGTAATCTCCCGTGTCCTTGACGCAACGAAGGAATTCGGGGAAGTGCTTTCATGCGCCCTTAACCCGGAACTTAAGTTCATCGTGTCGAACACGACCGAGGCCGGAATAGTTTTCCGTGACACTGACAGGTTTGACGACCCTGAGCACGGTTCCTACCCCGCAAAACTCACGAGGTTCCTTTACGAGCGCTTTGAAAAGTGCGGGGGTGAGTACGCGGAGGGCTTTGTCCTCCTTCCCTGTGAGCTCATAGAGGAAAACGGTAAAAACCTCAGAAGGTGCGTGCTGCAGTATGCAGAGCTCTGGGACCTTGGTGGGAAGTTTGAAAAATGGCTGGGGGAAAGGAACACATTCTGCTCAACCCTCGTTGACCGCATAGTCCCGGGATACCCGAAGGATGACGCATTACGATACACGGACGAAAACGGATATGAGGACGCGCTCCTTGACGCGGCCGAACCGTTCGGATTCTGGGCAATAGAGGGGGACGGTGACCTTAATGACGTGCTTCCGTTCAAAAAGGCGGGACTCCCGATCCTCGTGACACCGGACATTTCCTTCTATAAAAAGAGGAAGGTGTGGGTGCTTAACGGGGGACACACCACGATGTGCACTACGGCACTCCTCGCCGGGCTTGAGACGGTCGGCGAGTGCATGGAGGACAGGGACATACTCGGCATGCTTGAAAAGTCCGAGTATGGGGAAATAATCCCGGCGGCCCCGCTTCCGGAAAAGGAACTCATGGACTTTGCGGGAAAGGTAATGGACCGCTTCCGTAACCCGTTTATCAGGCACATGCTCATGAGCATCTCGCTCAACACGACATCAAAGTGGAGGGCAAGGGTACTCCCGAGCGTTAAGAATTACCTGGCGAAGTACGGAAGACTGCCCGAGGCACTTCTTTTCGGGTTCGCGTCAAACCTGATGTTCGGAATAAGCGGAAGGTTTGAAGTAAAGGATGACCCTGAGGTGCTGGAATTTTTTGAAAAACACAGGGATGACGCACCGGACGAGCTGGCAAAAGCCTACTGCGGCGAGGAGTCATTCTGGGGAGAGGACCTCGGCCTGATTCCTGGATTTGCCGAGAAGGTGACGGACAACATAAGGAACATGAGGACGCTTGGCGTCAGGGAGGCACTGAGGAAAGTGCTCCAGAAATAAGAAGGAACCATGGAAGAAAAAAAGAGCCTGAAAATACACGAATCCGACAATGTCGGGGTTGCACTATCTGAACTTTCCGCAGGGGACGAATGTCTCGGGGTTACTCTCAGGGAACGCATTCAGCGTGGGCACAAGTTTGCCCTTTCAGAAATAGGGAAAGGCGAATCCGTAATAAAGTACGGACAGCCGATAGGACGGGCAACCACTGACATAGGAGCCGGGGAATGGGTCCACACGCATGACATGGAAACCGCACTCACGGGAAGAAGGGAATACAAATACGAGCCTGAAATCCGTGCGCAGGAGCCTTGTGAACCGTTGGGCTTTTACGGATACAGGAGGGCCGACGGAAGGGTCGGAATAAGGAACGAGATATGGATAATTCCGCTTGTCGGCTGCGTGAATGACGTCTGCGGGCAGATAGAGGAAAGGGTCAGACCCGTTGCCGAAAGGCTCGGACTTGACGGCGTCCACCACTTTGCACACCCGTACGGATGCTCGCAGCTCGGGGACGACCACGAAAACACGAGGAGAATCCTTGCGGACCTTGCAGGACATCCCAATGCCGGAGGCGTCCTGTGCGTGTCACTCGGATGTGAGAACAACACACCGGGTGACTTCAGGAAGGCGGTCGGTGATGCACCGGGTGACCGCATAAGGTACATGGTGTGCCAGGACGTTACTGACGAGGTGGAGGAGGGGGTGAGGCTCTGTACGGAGCTTTGCGAACTGGCATCGGGTGACAGAAGGACCGAATGCAGTGCGGGCGACCTTGTCATAGGCCTCAAGTGCGGCGGCTCCGACGGACTGTCAGGAATCACGGCCAACCCCGTTGTCGGAAGGCTTTCTGACAGAATCACTGCAATGGGCGGAACAACAATACTCACGGAGGTGCCCGAGATGTTCGGGGCCGAGGAAAGCCTCATGAACAGGGCAGGGTCACGTGAACTGTTTGAAAAGGCTGCGGACATGGTGAACGGCTTCAAGGAGTATTTCATAAGCCACGGCCAGCCGGTTGGTGAAAACCCGTCACCCGGAAACAGGGAGGGCGGCATTACCACACTTGAGGACAAGAGCCTCGGATGCGTGCAGAAGGGAGGAACTTCACCTGTCAGGGGAGTGCTCGGTTACGGTGACACGGTGGGTGCGAAGGGCCTCAACATGCTCTGTGCTCCGGGTAACGACCTCGTGAGTTCCACGGCACTTGCAGCTGCAGGCGCACAGATGGTCCTTTTCACAACGGGAAGGGGAACACCGTTCTCTTCACCCGCACCAACGGTGAAGATTTCAACAAACACCGCACTATACAATAAGAAGAGGAACTGGATTGACTTTAATGCCGGTGTTGTCGCTGAGGGAACGTGCATTGACGATGCGGCGGATGACCTGCTTGAATACGTACTCAGGGTGGCCGGCGGTGAGAGGACATGCTCCGAAAGAAACGGACAGCACGGGATTGCCATCTGGAAGAACGGGGTGACACTGTAAACTGAAATGAAACACGAAATAATTTACCTAAAGGATCATTATCCCGTCCTCGGGGAAAACGGAAGAAACCCGTATGTGACAACATACCTTCCGGACAACCTCGCAGGGATGGGAAGACAGAATGAAAAAAGACCGTGCATTGTTGTGTGCCCGGGAGGCGGATACAGTTCATGCAGCGAACGCGAGGCGGAGCCCGTGGCGGTGCATTTCCTGCCCGAGGGATACAACGTGTTCGTGCTAAACTATTCGTGTGCCCCGGAAAGGTATCCCGTACAGCTTCGCGAGGTGGCGGGGCTTATGGAAATGATACATGAAAATGCAGAAGACTGGCACTGTGACACATCGCGCATTGCACTTATGGGCTTCTCGGCCGGCGGACACCTTGCCGCGCACTACTCGACGTCACATGACTGCGCTGAAATCAGGGAGGTCTTTCCAGACAGCAAGCCGGTCAGCCTTTCGGTGCTTTGTTATCCGGTTATAACATCTGATCCGGAATGGGCGAATAAAAACAGTTTTAAGAGACTGCTGGGAGATAATTACTGTGAAACAGAAGAAATAGCAACGGTTTCCTGCAACAGGCTTGTGACAAAAAATACTCCTCCTGCATTCATATGGCATACATCTGAAGACAGTGGAGTGCCTGTAATGAACAGCCTTTTATACTCGCAGGCACTGGCAGCAAATAACATTCCTTTTGAAATGCACATATATCCTTTTGGCAGTCATGGGCTTTCGACCTGTGACCACACGACGCTTGACAATCCGCAGGGAGCCCCTGCATATGATAAAGAGTGGATTGTTAACCTAAAAAGATGGTTAAAGATGATGTTCTCAGGAACTGATAACACTTTTTCCAAATATTGAAGCAAAAGAGTCTGTCCTTAAAAGGACGGGCTTTTTTGTTTTCCGTAATTAGCCGAAAAATGGTGTATGTACGCATAAATAACTTTTTATGGTGAACGGCTATAACAAATTGATATATGCAAAAAGCGCATCAATTGCGGGTATTTTACGAAATATTGATACATTTGGGTGAATGGATTTTTGATGAGTTCTATCCTATACTATAATAGTATTATTATGTAAAAGAATTATATTTTCAGAAGGTGTATTTATTTATGAAGAAAAGACTGATTAAGGCGTTAATGATTGTAACTGTGGCAGCTGCAGTTCTTTGCGGCTGTTCTAAGAAGGATGAGGGCAAGGTTAAGCTTGACCCGAACAATCCTGTTTCACTTACTGTATGGCACTACTACAATGGTGCACAGCAGGCAGCATTTGACCAGCTCGTTGAGGAGTTCAATGCCTCAAAGGGTAAGGAAATCGGAATCTATGTTGAGGGCTACAGCCAGGGCTCTGTAATGGACCTCGAGAAGGCAATCTCTGATTCTGCAGCAGGCAAGGTTGGTGCACAGGAGATGCCTGACATCTTCTCAACATATGCTGATACAGCCTATGAGCTCCAGAAGGACGGAAAGCTTGCAAAGCTTAATGCTTACTTCACACCAGAGGAGCAGGCACAGTATGTTGATGCTTACATCAGTGAGGGATATTTCACAGAGGAGGACCTTTACCTCTTCCCGATTGCAAAGTCAACTGAGATCATGATGCTTAATGTTACAGACTGGGAGCCATTCGCAGCTGCAACAGGTTCTAAGGTTGAGGAACTCGCAACAGTTGAGGGCGTAACAGAGGTTGCAAAGAGATACTATGAGTGGACAGACAGCCTCACACCTGATGTAGAGGGCGACGGTAAGGCCTTTTACGGACGTGACTCAATGTCAAACTATTTCGTAATCGGAATGAAGCAGATGGGCGTTGAGATATTTGATGCAAAGAACGGCGTGGTTACACTTCGCCCTGACAAGGATAAGATCAAGCGTCTCTGGGAGAACTACTATGTTCCATATGTAAACGGATATTTCACAAGCTTCGGAAAGTTCCGTTCAGATGACGTAAAGACAGGCGACATCATCGCCTACACAGGTTCAACCTCATCAGCAATGTATTTCCCGGATGAGGTAGTGCTCGATGACGGTTCAAAGGCCATCGACTACATGGTTCTTGCAGCTCCGTGCATGGAGGGTGGCGAGAACTACAATGTTCAGCAGGGTGCCGGAATGGCAGTTGTGGCTTCTGATGCCCAGCACGAGTATGCAGCCTGCGAGTTCATGAAGTGGTTCACCGAAAAGGAGAACAACATCCGTTTTGCTGCAGCATCTTCATACTTCCCGGTAAGAAAGGATGCAAACACAGTTCCTGCAGTTGACGAGGTTGTTGCCAAGGAAAACCTTAAGATGAATCCGAAAACATACGACTGCATGAAGAATATTCTCGGCCGTTATGATACAATTAAGTTCTACACACCAAAGAGCTTCAGCAACGGCTTTGCAACAAGAAAGGTTCTCGATTACAACCTTTCAGACAAGGCAGTGGCAGACAGGGCTTTAATTGACGAGCAGGTGGCAGCAGGAGCAAACCGCAGTGAGGCTACAGCACCATTTGTTACAGATGAGGCCTTTGAGGCATGGTATGAGGAGTTTTGCAACGCACTTAACAATGCAGCTAAATAACTTATCTTATAATGAAAAAGGGTAAAAAGAAAACAATTACATATCTTTTACTTGTTTCGCTGGCACTTGTAGTAATGCTTCAGGGCCTTTTGCCTTTCTCTGTAATTATCACGAGTAAGGTAAAGGAGACAATGGCCGGCAATGCCGTTGACATTGACAGTAACCTCGTTGAAAACAGGCGAGTAGTACTTGAAAATGCGATGGTTGACCAGTGGAGTGCTGTTCGCCATGAGGCGGGCTATCTTGACAATGTGCTTGATGCTCTGCTTGAGGAACGCGGTGCCGACATGGAGAAAATGCTTTCCGATAAGGAAATGCAAAGGGAGTATGTTGACCGTGTTTTCCCGGAGCTTCTTTCCTATTTAAGAAATGACAGGTCCGGAGGACTCTTCCTCATTATGGCAAATGACGCAGATGTTTCGAGGGAGGCCGATTATGTGGGATTCTTCCTTCGTGACTCTGACCCAAATACGAAAGCCGAAACAAACTCGGACCTTCTTTTTGAAAGGGGCCACAAGAGCCTTACAAGAAGCACCGGCATTGCACTTGACAGCAGCTGGTCAACGGAGTTTCACTTTCTTGGAAACGGCGTGAGAAGTGCAGACGATTTCTTTTATAAACCGTATATCCAGGCGGTGAACAATACATATGCCGACATGAACGATCTCGGCTTCTGGGCGACTCCTTTTATCTTAGAGGACCATTACCAGGATAACCACCAGATGATCACATATTCGGTACCGCTCATTTATAACGGTGTGATTTACGGAATTCTCGGTACTGAGGTGCCGGTTAACCATGTTTCTGGATACCTGCCTGTAAGGGACCTTTCAAAGGACCTCAATGCTGGCTATGCCATTGCAATCAACAAGGGCAACGGCACATACCAGTCAATAACCGGTAAGGGAACACTTTATGATGCCATCCGCAGAAACGATGAAAGCTTCACTCTGACAGAAACGGAGTATCCTTCACTGTTCCTTGTAAATGGTGCCTCTGTAGGAACACAGAAGATTTATACTGTGTCATCAAAAATCAAGATGTACGGTGGAAAGGTTCCGTATGAGGATTCTGACTGGATCCTCTTCGGCTTTGTGACAGAGGATTCGCTTTTCGGACTCGGAAATAATCTTTATAAAAAGATTATTTCGGCAATCCTTATTTGTGCGATACTTGGAATGATTGCAATGTTCTTTACCGTTCATTACATCACGGCTCCAGTTTACCGCCTTATGGACAGTATAAGAAACGGTATGCAGGGACTTAAGTCCTTTAAGGAATCCGGTATTTCAGAGATTGACGAGCTCCATGAGGTCGTTGAAAACCTTACGGAAAGTGAAATCTCAGTCGAGAACCAGCTCCTTGAGGAGAAGGAGCGATACAGAATCGCACTTGAGAGCTCAAACGACATCTTCTTTACATATAGAAGAAACGAGCGTGTAATCGAAATCGTAAACAGCCGTTTCCATAACGGTGTATGGCCCATTGACGAATTCTTTGAGAAGGCTGCCATCCCGCTTATGAATGTGCGTGACAGAAATGCGCTTCTTAGGATGATTGAAGAGGGTAAGATTGAACCAAATACCCAGATTCACCTTTCAATTCCAGGACAGCCTGAGGGCATGTGGACTGAGATGAACGGAAAGACCATTATCGATTCACAGACCGGAAACCTCACAATCGTCGGATATGTGCGTGACATTCACAGCGCGAAGATGCGTGAGCTTGAGCAGGAAAGACATGCAAAGCACGATCCTGTTACTGGCTTCTACAATCTTAAGCAGGGTAAGATTATTCTTTCCGATATAAGGGAGAAGGAGCCTGAGGGCGCACTCATACTGCTTGACATTTATGATTTTGATTCCATTGTGCAGGGCTACGGCCTTACCTTTGGAGATGTAATATTAAACGAACTCGGTGAGCTTGTCGAAAACCGTTTCAAGGAAAGGTTTGATAACAGTCAGCTTATGATAAGGGCTGGTGCCGACGAGTTCATGATCTGGGTTCCTGGCATCAAGTCAGACGAGTGTACGGAAATGCTTGCAGAGCTTAACAATGAGTTCGCATCGCTTGTAAAGCTTAATGTACTCAATCTTAAGTTCCATGCGGGAATTGTCGATGCTACGGATGAGAGCATGGCAACACTCATTAACCGTGCCCAGGTTGCTGTGACTGAGGCAGCTAAAAGGAATACAGAGGTTGTCATCTGGAATGAAAGTACGGCTGACTCTTCTGAACATAAGCAGTTTGGAAGCATCATGTCACAGGGCGATGTATGCCATATGGGACTTGCTTCGCTTATCCTTAACCTCTTTGACAGGAGCACCTCGACAAGGGCTGCACTTGACCTTGCAGTAGCCAGAATGAGAAGGAAGTTTACACTTGAGGACCTTCTCGTGACAGACTTTAACGGTGAATACCTTTCAGGTGTTGTTGAATACTGCTGGAGGTTTACTGAGACTCCTAAGGGAGTTGAGGCTGTTTACCATAGCTCTGAGGCTGAGTATGAGAAAATGAAGCAGCTCGCACTTGAACATAAGCTTCTTCCAATGAGGGAAGTGTTCGAGGCTGGCTCGATATTCAGTAAGGAGTATTTCTACGGAAACGGAGTGGTATTCCCTATGTCTGATAACGGACAGTATACGGGAAGCATCTTCTTTGTCGGAATCGATCCTGAGCTTCTTAATGATAATGACTCCTATGACCTTCTCTGGGAAATTGGAACTATTATCCAGAACAGAATCATACAGGAGCATCACGACCAGTCTGCTCAGGCAAAGTCGGATTTCCTTGCGAGAATGTCGCATGAGATCAGAACGCCGATGAACGGAATCATCGGTATGACAGAGATTGCCCTTCAGGAGAACCAGACTGAGCAGTCAAGGCTTGAATGCCTTAAGAAGGTCCGTACATCATCAGAGTACCTGCTCGGCCTTCTTAATGACATCCTCGACATGTCAAAGATTGAGAGCGGAAAGATGACTCTCATGAAGGAGACCTTCGACCTCGGAAAGCTTACATCAGAGCTTCACTCCGTGCTTGACGGTCAGTTTGCAGACAAGGGACAGACCTTCCGCTCAGAGATTGATTTAACCAACAGATGGTTTACGGGCGATTCGCTCCGTATTAGCCAGGTGCTCATTAACCTTCTCGGAAATGCCGCAAAGTATTCCGACAGGGGAGCAGAGACAGTGCTTGCCGTTAAGGAGACTGTTATTGACGGTAAGAGGTCGAGCATCTATTTTGGCGTAAAGGACCAGGGTACAGGCATAAGCGAAAAGGACCGTCAGAAGATTTTCGGTCTTTTCGAGCAGCTTGACAATGCGGCGCACCGCCAGGGAAGCGGACTCGGACTGGCAATCTGTAACAGGCTCATCCACATGATGGACAGTGAAATCCTTCTTGACAGTGAAATCGGAAAGGGAAGCACCTTCTACTTCACACTCGAGCTTCCGATAGCAGAGGCACCGGCTGATGCTTATGAGGATACGATGGAGGCTGACCTTACAGGAGTAAGGGTTCTCGTTGCGGAGGATAACGAGCTCAACATGGAAATCATCCGTACCTTTATTGAGGATATGGGCTGTATCATGGAGAGCGCGTTTAACGGACAGGAGGCACTTGATAAGTTCAGCTCTTCAGAGCCCGGATACTATGACATCATAATCATGGATGTAATGATGCCTGTTATGGACGGACTTGAGGCTGCTCATTCAATCAGGACATGCGGTCACCCGGACAGCGAGAGGATACCGATTGTTGCTGCCAGTGCGAATGCATTTGATGAGGACATCAGAAGGTCGCTTGCAAGCGGCATGAATGCACATATCTCAAAGCCGATCCAGGTGCAGAAGCTGAGGGATACAATCCAGAAATATACAGGCAGATGATAGTTAAAGCTTGCATTTTCATCTCATATGAGAATAATGACAATTTCAGATTGATGGTTTTTGAATGAGAAACATCTCAATTGAACTAATGACAAAGCTGAGATAAAAACTTATGTAAACTAAAACATCTAGAATATGAGAACCCCTGATTTGGGATTAAATTTTTTATTGTGAATTTAATCTCATGTCAGGGGTTCTTTATATTACGCTGATCCATTTTAGATAAAATGGGCATCTCAGTTGCCATATGCGTTGATACAGGATGAATTGCTCTTAATAAAAATCATACATCTCATTTGCTTGAATCGTAGAAGTGGGATGAGTTGAGTGCAAAAGAAGGACATCTCAGAATGAGACAGTGGTGGAATGGGATGACTATTGCTGAAAGAACAGGCATCTCAGAAGAGAAAAATGATGAAAATACTGATTTATTACACTGGAATAACGGGTATATAAATAAAGTATTGAATTTTGTACATGAGACAGAATGGGGGGGTGATTCAGATGGCTCAAAATTAGCATTTTTGTTTATGCTTAAGCATGAATGCTCGATTATGCTTATAGGCATGCGTTTTTAGCAACTATAGCATTTATGTTATGTAAACAAAGTGTTAAAATTATGTCAATCAATATGTTAAAAAACACAATAAGCATGAACAGTTTATTAATAAATTAAGTCAACTATTACAAAACTATGACAAAAAATGCTTGAAATAAGCCTTGGGACATTGTATTATTGTACTAACTACAACTGTCGGTTTGTAGTTTTTGGTGTTTATAATATTCGTTTTCGCAGGTGCGTGCTCACGTATCTGCGGGATAAATCAGGAGATAACATCGATGACGATCCATGTAATGAAAACCGTATCGGAGGGTACCAAGCAGATCATCAAGAGAAGGGCCAGAATGGAGGGCCTGGATGTTCTGTTCAGTGAGCACTCAGCCCTGGCATTAATAAACGGAAACGTAAGTGACCTGATATATGCCAGCGACCTTGCTCAGAAGGCATCCACTGTAGAGGTATTTGAAATAAGCGGAAACTGTCCGCAGCATATGACATGTCTGGCCATACTCGGAGATGCAGCTGCAGTTGATGAGGCTGTAAAACGAATTGAGTCAGAGAAATGGTAATTCGCCATAACAAAAGGAGGTAAAGATGGATAGCTACTATGTGAAGCCGAGAATCTATATGGAGCGCGAGGGCCTCAATGAGATTCTCAAGGGAAGAAGCAAAGCACTTATCATTACCGATAAGTTTATGTATGAAAGCGGTAAGGTTAATTACGTTACCGATATCTGTTTAAGAATGGGAGTTGAGGTCAGCATCTTTGCGGAGGTAAAGCCGGACCCGGATATCGCTACCATCACAAACGGAATTACACAGATGACAAACTTTAAGCCTGATGTGCTCTTTGCACTCGGCGGAGGTTCTGCAATCGACTGCGCTAAGGCAATGAACTACCTTGCAGCGAAAGAGGGCATGATGGAGAAGGCATTCTTCGTAGCAATACCTACAACAAGTGGTACAGGCAGCGAGGTTACATCATTCGCAGTAATAAGCGATCCTGATGCAAAGGCAAAGTATCCGCTCATCTCTGATGACCTTCTTCCTGAGGCTGCAGTTCTCGATGCTGAGCTTACAAAGACAGTTCCTGCATCAATTACAGCAGATACAGGTATCGACGTTCTGACACATGCCATCGAGGCATATGTATCAGTAAAGGCAAATGACTTTACGGATGCAGCTGCAGAGAAGTCAATGAAGATCGTATTCGAGCATCTTGAGCAGGCAGTAAAGGCAGCATCAAAGAAGCCCGAGGAGCTTACACCTGAGGATTTAAGACACAGACAGAAGATGCACAACGCATCATGTCTTGCAGGAATGGCATTCTCAAATGCAGGACTTGGAATCAACCACAGTATGGCACACGCACTCGGCGGCCACTTCCACATCCCGCACGGAAGAGCAAACGGAATTCTTCTTCCATATGTAATGCAGTTTAACTGCGGATGTAAGACATCACTTACACCGGCTTCAGA
This sequence comes from Eubacteriales bacterium, assembly GCA_030526295.1. Classification (GTDB taxonomy): domain Bacteria; phylum Bacillota; class Clostridia; order Lachnospirales; family Lachnospiraceae; genus Avilachnospira. Next base: position 5,147 of record JAUNDA010000003.1, on the reverse strand, counting down.
CCGTTACGCAAGAATGTCAAAGGTTTTATGGCTTGACAGCGGAACACACAGAGAGAACGCATTCGGAACAATCCGTGCAACAAAGCAGCTCGTTAAGAGAGTTGGTATCCCGAAGACTATCAAGGACCAGGGCGTTAAGGAAAAGGACTTCATGGATGCACTTGACGGACTTGTTGAGGCAGCACTTGCTGATTCATGCACAGCAACAAACCCGAAGATTCCTACAAGAGAGGAAATGAGGGAGCTGTTCCTTACAGCATACAAGGGAAATAACATGTAAACATCATGCAGGTGCAAGCAACCGGTTGCGAACACAAAGGTTACTGGCGAAAGGCAAGTAAACCGCAAGAAGGCTAAAAATAAAAGCCACGTAGCAAACTGGCGGCAGGAAAATAAACTGTATGTGATTCATAAATATCAAAAGGAAGTTATCACCTATGATAGAAAAATTTGATGCATCAAAAGAGAGAATCATTCAGGAGTTTGTTCCTGGAAAACAGATTACACTCGCACATATCATCCCGAATCCGGTAGATGACCTTTACTCAAAGATGGGTCTCATCGATGGAAACGGAGCAATCGGTATCTTTACAATCACACCGAGTGAGGGTGCCATCATTGCAGCCGATGTGGCTAGTAAGGCCGGCGGCATTAAGATTGGTTTCGTAGACAGATTCAACGGAACACTCATTATCACAGGTGAGGTAGCTTCAGTAGAGGCGGCAATGAACGGAGTAATCGCAAAGCTTTGCGACTACATGGGATTTGCAAAGCCTGAGATAACAAGATCCTAATTACGGATAAAGAGGACAGTTAAATGAAAACCAGGATCATTTTAATTGGAAGATCCATGGCGGGAAAAACAACACTGTGCCAGTACCTGATGAACGAGGAGCTTAATTACAAGAAGACCCAGACGATTCAGGTTTTAAATAACAACATGGTGGATACACCGGGCGAGTATATGGAGCACCGTTTCTGGGGAGCCCTTTCAGTAACAGCCGCGGATGCCGACCATGTGGTGCTTGTTCAGCAGGCAACAGAAAAAGGCACCATGTTTCCACCGGGATATGCACATACCCTCGGAAAACCCTGTATCGGGGTAGTAACGAAGTGCGATCTCGGAAGTGAAGAGGAAATAGAAGATGCAAAGAAGTACCTGAAGCTAGCAGGCGCACAGACAATATTTGTGACAAGCAGCTATACGGGACAAGGGTTTGACGAGTTTCTTCAGTATTTCGAGGAGGTGGAAAAATCCCATGCATGAGATAATCAAAAGTGTCGGAATCGACATTGGAACATCAACCACACAGCTTATCTTCAGTGAGCTTACAATAGAAAACGAAGCAACAAGCTACGTGGTACCGAGAATCAACATTGTTGATAAGAAGGTTACCTACAGAAGCAAAATCTATTTTACACCGCTCATCGACCAGCAGACGATCGATGCGGAGAGTGTAAAAAAGATCATCGAGAAGGAGTACAGTGATGCGGGCATGAAGCCGGAGGATCTTTCAACCGGTGCAGTCATCATCACAGGCGAAACCGCAAGAAAGACAAACGCCAACACAGTGCTTGAGACACTCTCCAGCATGGCGGGAGATTTCGTAGTCGCAACCGCAGGCCCTGACCTTGAGTCGGTGCTTTCGGCAAGAGGAGCGGGAGCCGATACTCTTTCAAAGGAAAAACGTCAGGCGGTTGCCAACCTTGACATTGGCGGCGGTACAAGTAACATTGCTGTTTTCCAAAACGGCAATTTAAGAGGTACAAGCTGTCTCGATGTAGGAGGTCGTCTCATCAAGATTGATGAGGCCGGAAAGATTTATTACATCTTCCCGGGAACACAGGCACTCGCAAAGGCACACGGCATTAGCATTAATGTCGGTGACAGGGCGGACGAGAAGGTTCTTTACAAGGTTTGTGAACTTATGGCAGAGCAGCTCGCAATGGCAATCAACAAGATGCCGGTTGACGATATGCACTCATCAATGTACACAAACAACGGCAAGAAGCTTAGCGAAGATCCCGTAATCGATGCAGTCACATATTCCGGCGGAGTGGCAAGTGTTTATTACGAAGGCGAACCAAGCGATGTATTTGCTTATCATGACGTAGGTGTATTGCTCGCAAGGGCAATCAAAAACAACCCGGTTCTCAAGAATGTGCTTACATACCCGGCAGTGGAAACAATCCGTGCAACGGTAGTAGGTGCGGGAACCCATACAACCAATGTTAGCGGCAGTACCATCCAGTATACGGACGGCAGGTTGCCGATAAAAAACATCCCGGTTCTGAAACTCTCCGAAGAGGACGAGCAGAATCCGGAAGTGTTCCGGGAGACTCTTAAAAAGAAATTAAAGCTCTTTATGAACGAGGGTCACCAGGAGCAGGTAGCAATAGTACTATCAGGAAAATATCATCAAAGCTTCCTAAGAGTTCAGGAGCTCGCAAACATGATTGCGGATGGTGCAGAAACGGTTATCTCGGGACCGTATCCGTTAATCGTAGTTGTGGAAAATGATATTGCGAAAGTTCTAGGCAATGCCTTAAATGTATTGCTCGAGCGAAAGAAGGATTTCATCTGTATCGACGGAATCTTCGCACGTGACGGTGATTACATTGACATAGGCGAGCCGGTTGCCCTTGGACGAGTAGTACCGGTAGTTACTAAAACTTTAATTTTCAATTCTTAGCAAAAGGAGGGCAAGAAAATTGATTTTAAAGACTCATTTACGCGGAAAAGTTTACGAATTCAAATCTCTTCGTGAAGTAATGGGAAAAGCCAACGAAGAGAAGTCAGGTGACAACCTGGCAGGCGTAGCTGCTGAATCTGCAGAGGAAAGAATAGCCGCAAAAGCAGTTCTTCAGCACATCACACTTAAGGATCTCTTCGAGAATCCGGCAGTTCCTTATGAATGCGACGAGGTAACAAGAGTTATCATCGACGGTATTGATCCTATCATCTACCGCAGCATCCAGAACTGGACAGTAGCAGAGCTCAGGGAGTGGATCCTTGACATCAACACAACAGGTGAGATGATTAGAACTGTTGCAGCAGGTCTTACATCTGAAATGGTAGCAGCTGTCTGCAAGCTGATGACTAACCTTGACCTTATTTACGCTGCAAAGAAAATCCGAGTACACGCACACTGTAATACAACAATCGGTCTTGAGGGAACATTCTCTGCAAGACTTCAGCCTAACCATACAACTGATGATCCTAAGGGTATCATGGCATCAGTTATGGAAGGTCTTTCACTCGGCTGTGGTGACGCCGTAATCGGTCTTAACCCGGTTGATGACTCAGTTGAGAGCGTAGCAAGAATCTTAAAGAGCTTTGACGAGTTCAAGAGAAAATGGGAAGTTCCTACACAGATTTGTGTACTTGCTCACGTAACAACACAGATGGAAGCATGCATGAAGCATGGTGCTCCTATCGATCTTCTTTTCCAGTCTATCGCTGGTTCTGAGAAGGGTAACGAAGCATTCGGTCTTACAGTTCAGATGCTTGATGACGGCTATCAGATGATGAACGAGATGGGAACAAGTGCAGGTCCTAACTACCTCTACTTCGAGACAGGCCAGGGTTCTGAGCTTTCATCAGAGGCTCACAATGGCTGGGATCAGGTAACAATGGAGGCTCGTTGCTACGGCCTTGCTAGAAGATATCATCCGTTCCTTGTTAACACTGTAGTAGGATTCATCGGTCCTGAGTACCTCTATGATTCTAAGCAGGTTACAAGAGCAGGTCTTGAGGATCACTTCATGGGCAAGCTCACAGGTATCCCGATGGGTTGTGACGCATGTTATACAAACCACATGAAGGCTGACCAGAATGATATTGAGAACCTTGCAACACTTCTTGTTGCTGCAGGATGTAACTATATCATGGGTGTTCCGCAGGGTGATGACTGCATGCTTATGTACCAGTGTACAGGTTACCATGAGGCAGCTTCTCTTCGTGAAGTATTTGGTCTTCGTCCGATTAAGGAATTCGACCAGTGGCTCGAGAAGATGGGCTTCTCAAAGGATGGAAAGCTTACAGATCTTGCAGGCGATGCATCTGTATTCCTTAAATAAGAGGAGGTGGAAGTTTTGATCAACGAGAAAGATTTAAGAGACATTATCGCTCAGGTTCTTACTGAGATGAACGTAACAGACACAGCCCCTGCAACATGCACAGCACCTGCTAAGGCAGCAGAAGTTGAGGATGGCTTCGTAGAGGACGTAGCTGTTATCGATATCAAGACACAGTAGCTAGAGATGCTTATTATGAGTTAAAGCAGTACGCTCCATGCCGTCTTGGTATCGGCAAGGCAGGCGCTAGATATAAGACACTTCCGGTACTTGAGTTCCGTTCAGCTCACTCAGCTGCACAGGACGCTGTATTTACAGACGTAGATCCAGAAGTTATCGAGAAGCTTGGACTTTACTCAGTTCAGACAAAGTGTGATTGCAAGGATACATACCTTACAAGACCTGATCTTGGACGTATCCTCAGCGACGAGGCAGTTGAGACAATCAAGGAGCACACAAAGAAGGCTCCAACAGTTCAGATTTTCGTATCTGACGGACTTAGCTCAGCAGCAGTTGCAGCAAACACAGCCGATGTTCTTCCGGCTATTATGCAGGGACTTAAGAGCTACGGTATCGATTGTGGAACACCGTTCTTCGTAAAGTACGGCAGAGTTGGTGCTATGGACCAGGTATCAGAGATCACAGGCGCAGACGTAACTTGCGTACTTATCGGTGAGAGACCAGGTCTTATCACAGCAGAGTCAATGTCTGCATACATTGCTTACAAGGCAACAGTTGGTATGCCTGAGGCAAGAAGAACTGTAGTATCTAATATCCACAAAGACGGTACAATCCCGGCTGAGGCTGGTGCTCACATCGCTGAAATCATCAAGAAGATCCTTGATGCTAAGGCAAGTGGAACAGACCTTAAACTTTAATATCCTGAATGGAGGTAATATAAATGAAAAGAGATCCGTTAAAAGCGACTGTCCTTGCAACTAGGTATATCCCTAATGCAACACCAAAGATGGTTGAAGATTTAATCAAGGCTGGTGGAATCATCGAGTATGATCCAGTTCGTCATCGTTCACTTGCTCTTGTAACAGCAGATTGTGATGATGTAACATACA
>JAUNDA010000064.1 GCA_030526295.1 Eubacteriales bacterium | reverse complement strand
AACTGATTAGATGAAATGATTAAGAAGCTTACACAAAATGAAATAAGGGAATTCCTGCCGCTTGTATGGGATGTCTTCTGTGAGTATGAGGCACCAAATTATCCGGAAGACGCAAGGCAGATGTTTAAGAATGCCATATATGACGAGAAATATCTATCAATGCTCAGTGCTTATGGGGCATATGAGGATAATGAGCCCGCGGGAATAATCGCAACAAGGGAGGCCGGCAGGCATGTTGCACTTTTCTTTGTGGCGGGGAAATACCACAGGCAGGGTATTGGAAGAAGGCTATTTGAAGCAATGCTTAAGGATAACCCAAAGGATGAGCTTACTGTACATTCCTCGCTTTATGCGGTCCCTGTTTATGAAAGGCTTGGATTTATTAGAACGGGAGATGTCCAGAGCGAGGACGGAATCACGTATTTACCGATGAAATATGTTAGGAGGAGCATATGAAATACGACTGGATGGATGAATACCTCATGGCTAAGCCTGGGGTAGAGAAGGATTTTAAGGATGAGTGGGGCTGGAGACGCTACATGATTGAGGGAAAGATGTTCGCTGCGCTTTGCTATGATGATAGTGGCAAGGAGGCGCTTATTACACTTAAGCTTGAGCCGATGAACGGTGACCTTCTCAGGCAGCGGTATGAGGACATAATCCCCGGCTACTACATGAACAAGGTCCACTGGAACTCCGTAAAGGTGGATGGAGTTGTGCCTAATGAATTATTAAAGGACATGCTTGATAAGTCGTACCAGCTTATCCTTGGGTCGTTCAGCAAAAAGAAGCAGGCCGAGATTCTTTCGGTAACTAAATAAGAACTGAAAAACCACTATGTATACATCAATCCATATGTATGCTACAATAAGTCCCAGGAGGATGTACATATGAGAGGTATGGCTTTTAAGGCGTATACAGGAATCTTTGCACTTGTTCTTCTTATGTTATGCATCGGCGGGTGCGCTAAGCAGGATTCCAAAGCAACTGAGACACAGCAGGTCGAGACACAGGCAGCAGATACGCAGACACAGGCGGCTGAGACACAGGCAAAGGACGTACAGACACAGACGGCTGATGTAAAGGAAACGCAGACACAGGAAGCAAAGACACAGGCGACTGATATTAAGACAACACAGACAGAGACATTACAGGAGGGATTTGAGGTTACCATGGAAAAGCAGGGAATTGGTTTAAAGGGAGTTGAAAACTCAAGAACACTTGGCGGATATCCGACAGCTGACGGAAGAAAGGTTAAGGACGGGGTACTCCTAAGAACTGGAGAGCTCTTTAATGCCACAACTGAGGATATTGAAAAGCTTTTAGGATACCACCTCGCAACAGTTGTTGATTTTCGTGAACAGGATGTAATCGACATTGCCCCGGACCCGGAGATTGAGGCCGTTAAAAATGTGCACATCCCCGTAATGGACGAATCCTTAAAGGAGAAGGCAAAGGGAATTACTGCGGCTAATGATGATGCATATGTACAGACACTTGTGGGCGTAGCCTCAAGGGAGGGCTTCAGCCTTGAGAATACTTATGTCGAGATGATTGATACAGAGACCGGTAAGGCTGGCTTTGCTGAGTTTTTCAGGATACTCCTTAATAAAAAGGAAGGCGAGGCTATTTTGTTCCACTGTTCATACGGAAAGGACAGGACAGGAATCGCAGCGGCTCTTTTTCTTACTGCTATGGGAGTTGACGAGAAAATCATCCAGGAGGACTTCGAGCTTACAAACAAATTCATGGCACAGAAGATCGATGGCACTATTAAGGTAGCCGAGGGCTTTACGAAGGACGAGGATGTTTTAACAAAGGTTGGATATCTTGTCGGAGTTGACCCGAATGCAATGAAGCACCTTATGGAGCACCTTAAGGAAAAGTACGGCTCTGTTTATGCATTCATCACAGACGGACTTATGATAAGCGAGGAGGACCTTGAGAGGTTACGCGAGATGTACCTCGAGTAAAATCACATACATTTATGGCAGGAGCGGGAGCTTCTGCCATTTTTTATGATAATTCCAAGTTATGTCTACCCTAATATGTGAGTTTTGTTAATTGAAAACAGAAATTTTCTATGTTAGAATTTATTTTGGTCAATTGAGGCGTTTTTTAACATTGCGACGGAGGATTTTAAATGTCATTCAGAACATGTGACACAAATATGCTTATAAATGATGTGATCAAGAGATTATCAGCGGAAGGATGCCCTGTATGCGGGGACTCCGTGTTTGTTACTAATTCTATTAATAAATTTGCTATTTTACCCGGTTTGGTAGATGTACATGTACATTTACGAGAGCCGGGTTTTTCATATAAGGAAACGGTCTACGACGGATCGAGGGCAGCAGCACACGGCGGCTACAGCGCGGTTTGCTCGATGCCAAACCTTAGTCCCTGTCCGGATACGCTTTTGCACCTTAACATCCAGCGTGACATCATCGAAAGGGACGCATGCATAAGGGTTTACCCGTACGGCACAATCACAAAGAGTGAGGCGGGTAAGGAAATGTCCGACATGGAGGACATGGCACCATACGTAATAGCCTTTACGGATGACGGCAGGGGAGTCCAGTCAGACGAGATGATGAGGGAGGCAATGCTTAGGGCGAAGGCTCTTGGAAAAATGATTGTAGCCCACTGCGAGGACAATAGCCTACTTAACGGCGGCTACATCCACGACGGCGAGTATGCAAAAGCCCACGGCCACAGGGGCATATGCTCGGAGTCCGAATGGAAGCAGATTGAAAGGGACATCGAGCTTGTAAGGGAGACAGGCTGCAGCTACCACGTATGCCACATCTCGACAAAGGAAAGCGTCGAGCTTATTAGAAAGGCCAAGGCCGAGGGCCTTGACATAACCTGCGAGACGGGACCGCATTACCTTCTAATGGATGACTCGATGCTCGAGGAGGACGGAAGGTTCAAGATGAATCCGCCGATAAGGAGTAAGGAAGACCAGGCAGCGCTCCTTGAGGGAATAAAGGACGGCACAATCGACATGATCATCACTGACCATGCACCGCATTCATCAGAGGAAAAATCAAGGGGACTTGAAAAGAGCCCGATGGGAGTAGTCGGAATAGAGACAGCCTTCCCGCTTCTTTACACCTACCTCGTAAAGACAGGCGAAATCACAATGGATAAGCTTATCGAGCTTATGCATGACGCTCCGTGCAGGAGGTTTGGAATCGATACAGGAGACGACTTCACGGTATTTGACCTAGAAAGCGAGTACGAGATAAACCCCGAGGACTTCCTTTCAAAGGGAAAGAGCACACCGTTTACGGGATGGAAGGTAAACGGCAAATGCATCCTCACGGTATGCAATGGAAGGGCAGCATACATTGACAGCGAATACAAGGAGAAGCAATGAAACAGGGCATCTTTAAAATAACAGAAAACAGGGCGCTTACGGAGAATGTTTTCCTCATGAGGCTTTCAGGGGATACCTCGGACATCACGGCACCGGGACAGTTTGTTAACATTAAGCTTGACGGCTTTTACCTTAGAAGACCGATTTCCGTATGTGACGTAAACGAAAACGAACTTACAATAATCTATAAGGCAGTCGGTAAGGGAACAGAGGCAATGAGCCAGATGGCAGAGGGCGAGAGCCTAGACATCCTCACAGGCCTTGGAAACGGATACGACCTCTCAATTTCAGGAGAGAGACCGGTGCTCCTTGGTGGAGGAGTCGGTGTTCCGCCGATGTACCTTCTTGCAAGGAAGCTTATCGAGGAGGGAAAGAAGGTAACGGCAATCCTTGGCTTTAACAAAAAGGACGAGGTTTTCTACGAGGAGGAGTTTAGGAAGCTCGGCGCAGAAACAATCGTAACTACTGTTGACGGCTCATACGGAGAGAAGGGCTTTGTGACTGATGTACTTAAGAACCTTGATTATACCTTCTTCTATACCTGCGGACCTGAGCCGATGCTAAGGGCAGTATTTAAGGAGAGTAAGACAGCCGGAGAGCTCAGCTTCGAGAGAAGAATGGGCTGCGGCTTCGGTGCATGCATGGGCTGCTCATGTAAGACAATCACCGGCTACAAGAGAATATGTAAGGAAGGCCCCGTTATGAAGAAGGAGGATATTTTATGGGAAGACTGAGTGTTGAGCTTTGCGGAATAACCATGGAGAATCCGATTATCCCGGCTTCGGGAACCTTCGGATACGGATATGAGTTTAATGACTACTATGACATAAACATGCTCGGAACCTTCTCGTTTAAGGGAACGACAAGGGAGCCGAGATTTGGAAACCCTACACCAAGAATCGCAGAGGTGCCCTCAGGCATGCTCAATGCGGTGGGACTTCAGAACCCGGGTGTAGAAAGGGTAATAAGCGAGGAGCTTCCAAAGCTTAAGAAGTGCTTTAATAAGCCCGTAATGGCAAACGTGAGCGGTTTCTCGGTAGATGAGTACGCAGAGGTCTGCGAGAAGCTTGACAAAGAGGAGCAGGTAGGCTGGCTCGAGGTTAACATCAGCTGCCCTAACGTACACGGCGGCGGAATGAGCTTCGGAACAGACCCAAAGGCTGCGGCTGAGGTTACGGCGGCAGTAAAGAAGGTAACAACAAAACCTGTAATCATGAAGCTTTCACCAAATGTGTCTGACATTGTCGCTATCGCAAAAGCCTGTGAGGACGCGGGTGCAGACGGAATAAGCCTCATAAACACACTCCTTGCAATGAGGATTGACCTCAATAGAAGAAAACCGCTTCTTGCAAATGTAACCGGAGGCCTTTCAGGCGAGGCAGTTTTCCCGGTAGCAGTAAGAATGGTTTACCAGGTTGCCAAGGCCGTTAAGGTGCCGGTTGTTGGACTTGGCGGAGTAAGCACGGCAGAGGACGTAATTGAAATGATGATGGCAGGTGCCACTGCAGTACAGGTTGGTGCCGCTAACCTCGTAGAGCCATATGCATGCAAGAACATCATAGAGGACCTGCCGAGGGTAATGGATAAGTACAGAATCGAGAATTTAAAGGATATCATAGGAGGAGCATTATAATGGGTAAGAACAGAGACGTAATCATCGCATGTGACTTTGCAAGCGCCGAGGCTACATACGCATTCCTCGACAAGTTCACAGAGGAGAAGCCGTTCGTAAAGATCGGCATGGAGCTTTTCTATGCTGAGGGACCGGCAATCGTTCGTGAAATCAAGAAGAGGGGCCACAAGATTTTCCTTGACCTTAAGCTCCATGACATCCCTAATACGGTAAAGAAGGCCATGAGGGTTCTTTCAAACCTTGACGTTGACATCTGCAACCTCCACGCAGGTGGATCAGTTGACATGATGAAGGCAGCCATCGAGGGCCTTACAAGGGAGGATGGAACAAGACCGCTTCTCATCGCCGTTACAATGCTTACATCAATCGACCAGACAAGAATGGAGAACGACCTCTGGATCAGTAAAGAGCTTCCTGAGGTAGTAATGCACTACGCTTCAAATGCAAAGCTTGCAGGACTTGACGGAGTTGTATGCTCACCGCTTGAGGCTGGAAAGGTTCACGAGGTTTGCGGAGACGAGTTCCTCACAGTAACACCTGGAATCAGGTTTGCAGACGGAGCTGACGGAGACCAGCAGAGGGTTACAACACCGGCCAAGGCAAAGGAAATCGGTTCAGACTTCATCGTAGTAGGAAGACCGATTACAGCGGCAGAGGATCCCGTTGCGGCATACAGAAGATGCGTAGCTGATTTCGTAGGATAATTTAGACATTGACATTTATCATAGATTAAAAATAAACCGGAGGAAGAATAATGAAGAAGTTAATCGCGAAAGACCTTTTATCAATCGGTGCAGTTTTCTTTAGACCAGACGAGCCATTCACATGGGCAAGCGGAATAAAGAGCCCTGTATACTGTGACAACAGACTCACACTTACAGCACCTGAGGTAAGAAACGATGTAGAGATCGGCCTTGCTCAGCTTATTAAGGAGCACTACCCTGAGACAGAGGTACTCATGGGAACATCAACTGCAGGTATCGCACACGCAGCAATCACAGGCCACATTCTCGGTCTTCCGATGGGATACGTAAGAAGCGGTGCAAAGGACCACGGCAGACAGAACCAGATCGAGGGCAAGCTTGAGAAGGGCCAGAAGGTAGTGGTTGTAGAGGACCTTATCTCAACAGGCGGAAGCGTAATCGAGGTTGTAAACGTACTTCGTGAGGCAGGAGCAGAGGTGCTCGGTATTGTGAGCATCTTCACATACGGCATGAAGAAGGGCCTTGTAAGACTTGAGGAGGCAAATGTAAAGAACATCTCACTTACAGACTTCGACAGCATCGCACAGGTGGCAGCAGAGGAGGGCTACATCAGGGAGGCAGACATTGAAAGACTCATCGCCTTCAGAAACAACCCTTCAGACGAGTCATGGATCAAAGGAGGCAAAAATGAATAATCTCATCGACATCATGCAGTTATCAAAGGAAGAGCTTCTTGAGCTTATCGATACAGCACTTGACATCATTGCAAACCCGGATAAGTATGCCGAGAGCTGCAAGAGAAAGAAGCTTGCAACACTTTTCTTTGAGCCTTCAACAAGAACAAGACTCAGCTTCGAGGCAGCAATGCTCGAGCTTGGCGGAAGCGTACTCGGCTTCTCAGATGCAGGAACAAGCTCAGCCTCAAAGGGAGAGAGCGTTGCGGATACAGCCAAGGTAATCGGTTGCTATGCAGACATCATCGCAATGCGCCACCCGAAGGAGGGTGCTCCGCTTGTTGCATCAAGAAATGCAGGTATCCCTGTAATTAACGCAGGTGACGGCGGTCACAACCACCCGACACAGACACTTGCAGACCTTCTCACAATCTACCGTGAGATGGGAAGACTCGACGACCTCACAATCGGCTTCTGCGGAGACCTCAAGTACGGAAGAACAGTTCACTCACTCATCTCAGCAATGACAAGGTTTACAGGCATTAAGTTCGTGCTCATTAGCCCGAAGGAGCTTGAGGTTCCAAGCTACATGATCGAGGATGTTCTCGTAAAGAATAACATCCCGTATGAGATAACAAGAAGCCTTGAGGAGGCTATGCCGTCACTCGACATCCTCTATATGACAAGAATCCAGAAGGAAAGATTCACGGACGAGGCAGAGTATAACAGACTTAAGGACAGCTACATCCTCGATGCAGACAAGATGAAGCTTGCAAAGGAGAAGATGGCAGTTCTTCATCCGCTTCCAAGGGTTAACGAGATTTCTGTTGCAGTTGATAAGGACCCGAGGGCTTGCTACTTTAAGCAGGTTCGTAACGGAAAGTACATGCGTGAGGCACTCATCTTAAAGCTTCTTGGAATCAAGGCAGGAAATGCAGCACACGCTGAGGAGCAGACAGTGGAGGTTGTAACAGATAAGTTCAAGTGTACAAACCCGCGCTGCATCACATGCTGTGAGCAGGAAATCGTACACGAGTTTAAGCTTGCAGACCCTGAAAAGATGGTTTACAGATGCGTATACTGTGAGCACGAGGCTTAAACTAAAATAAAGACACATTAGCCACGAAGGTGGTTTTCAAAATACATTAAGAACTGACTAAGGAGATAAAGACATGAAGAGAACGGATTTAAAGAAGATTCTTATTATTGGTTCGGGACCTATCGTAATCGGACAGGCCGCAGAATTTGATTATGCCGGAACACAGGCATGTCTTGCACTCAAGGAGGAGGGCTACGAGGTAATCCTCGTTAACTCAAACCCGGCGACAATCATGACAGACACGGTTATCGCTGACAAGGTTTACATGGAGCCGCTTACACTTGAGTATATCGCAAAAATCATCCGCTTTGAGCGTCCGGACGCAATTGTTCCGGGAATCGGCGGACAGACAGGACTCAACATTGCAATGCAGCTTGAGAAGAAGGGCGTTTTAAAGGAGTGCGAGGTTGAGCTTCTTGGAACAAGCAGTGAGAGTATTGAAAGGGCAGAGGACAGGGAACTCTTTAAGGAGATGTGCCAGTCAATCGGTGAGCCTGTAATCCCTTCAGAGATTACCTACAGCCTCGAGGAGGCTAAGGCTGCAGCCGAGAGAATCGGATATCCTGTAGTACTTCGTCCTGCATTCACACTCGGCGGAACAGGCGGCGGCTTTGCCAATGACGAGCAGGAGCTTATGGACCTTGGCCCGAATGCATTCGCACTTTCACCGGTTCACCAGGTTCTTATCGAAAAGAGCGTTAAGGGCTACAAGGAAATCGAGTTTGAGGTAATGCGTGACAGCGCCGACAATGCAATCACAATCTGTGGCATGGAGAATGTTGACCCGGTAGGTGTACATACAGGTGACTCAGTCGTAGTTGCACCGATCCTTTCACTTTCAGATGAAGACAGAAAGATGCTTAACGACTCAGCAATCAAGATCATCAGGGAGCTTAAGATTGCCGGTGGCTGTAACGTACAGTACGCACTCGATCCCAAGTCAAGCAAGTACTACCTCATCGAGGTTAACCCGAGGGTATCACGTTCATCTGCACTTGCATCAAAGGCAAGCGGATACCCGATTGCAAAGGTTACAGCAAAGATTGCAGTCGGAATGACACTTAATGAGATCGAGGTTGCAGGCGGTACAGCTGACATCGAGCCAAGCCTTGAGTATATCGTAGCAAAGTTCCCAAGATTCCCGTTCGATAAGTTCAGCACTGTATCTAACGAGCTCGGAACACAGATGAAGGCTACAGGTGAGGTTATGGGCATTGGCGAAAACCTCGAGGAGTGCGTGCTCAAGTCCGTAAGGTCACTTGAAATCGGCGTATGCCACCTTAGACTTAAGAAGTTTGACTCATGGACAACAGAGGACCTTCTCGAGTATGCGAAGGTTTTCCACGATGACAACATCTTTGTTATTGCTGAGCTTTTAAGAAGAGGCACAACAATCGAAAAGCTTCATGAAATCACAATGATTACAGAGCTCTTCCTTGAGTCCTTCAAGAAGATTACAGACATGGAGAAGACTGTAAAGGAGAACCCTGGCAACGTAATCGTTCTTAAGAATGCAAAGTGCATGGGCTTCTCTGACAAGTACATCGCAGAGCTCTGGAACGTGCCTGAGATTGACATCTACAATTTCAGAAAGGAAAAGAACATCGTTCCTTCATTCCGTATGGTTGACACGCTCCATACAGGAAAGTACATTGCATACCTCTACTCATCATATACAGGAGAGAACCAGTCTAGACTTACAGACAAGAAGAAGATTGTCGTTCTTGGTGCAGGTCCCATAAGAATCGGACAGGGTGTTGAGTTTGACTATTCAACAGTTCATGCAGTACAGACAATCAAGCGTGCAGGCTACGAGGCTATTATCATTAACAATAACCCCGAGACTGTATCAACAGACTACACAACCTCAGACAAGCTCTACTTCGAGCCGCTCACAACTGAGGACGTTATGGCAATCATCGACTTTGAGAAGCCTGACGGAGTAATCGCCTCACTCGGCGGACAGACTGCAATTAACCTTGCACAGCCGCTCTTTGAGAGAGGGGTTAAGATTATCGGAACAGACTGTGAGGCTATTGAGAGGGCCGAGAACAGAAAGAGCTTTGAGAAGATCTTAAAGGACCTCGACATCCCGCAGCCACAGGGCTCAGCAGTTACAAACATTGAGGACGGAATCAAGGCAGCCAACAAGGTAGGCTATCCTGTACTTGTAAGACCAAGCTTCGTACTCGGAGGAAGGGCAATGGAAATCGTTGCTAACGACGACATGCTCCGCCACTACTTAAAGACAGCCGTTGAGGTTGATGCTGATAAGCCGGTACTCGTTGACCATTACATCCAGGGTAAGGAGGTAGAGGTTGATGCAATCTGTGACGGCGTTGACGTATTCATTCCTGGCATCATGGAGCTTGTTGAGCGTACAGGTGTTCACTCAGGAGACTCAATCAGCGTATATCCGCCTTACTCAATTTCTGACAAGGTAAAGGGAATCATCCTTCAGTACGCAAAGAAACTCGGACTCGGAATCGGCATCAGGGGACTCTTCAACATCCAGTTCATCGTTGATGAGCATGATGACGTTTACATCATCGAGGTTAACCCGAGATCATCTAGAACAGTACCGTTCCTTTCAAAGGCAACAGGCTACTCACTTGCAGACATCGCAACAGAGGTTATCCTTGGAAAGAGCCTTAAGGAGCAGGGAATCTTCGGTATCTATCCTGACGAGAAGACAAAGCACTACGTAAAGGTACCGGTATTCTCATCATCAAAGATTAAGGGACTTGATGCATACCTTTCACCTGAGATGAAGTCAACAGGTGAGGCAATCGGCTATGACAAGTCACTTTCACGTGCACTTTACAAGGCGCTTCAGGCTTCAGGAATGAAGCTCCAGAACTACGGAACAGTTGTTGTTACACTTGCTGATGAGGATAAGGAGGAGGCACTCCCGATGGTAAGAAGCTTCTACAACATGGGCTTCAACATCGCTGCCACACACGGAACAGCTACCTTCCTCAAGAATAACGGCATCAGGACACACGAGCTTGCAAAGATTTCTGAGGGCAGCAGCGAAATCCTCGATTTCATCAAGTCAGGCTTCACAAGCTACGTTATCAACACAAGGGGCAAGAAGGCCGGCAACCATTACGAGGATGGTTCTGTAATCAGAAGATGTGCAACGGAAAACGGCGTAACAATCTTTACATCACTTGACACGGCAAAGATCGTTACAGAGGTTCTCGAGGAGATGACAATTTCAGTAGCAACAATCGACGCATAAGATCGGAGAAGAAGATGGATTCGGGTAGACGCTGTGTTATAGTAGGCGGAGCTGGAATAAACGATTATGAATTAATAAGGGTTTACCTCAGGGATAACGACTATGTGATTTACTGTGACAGTGGCCTTAAGCACCTAGAAGGGCTTAAGGCACTGCCAGGTCTCATTGTGGGTGACTTCGATTCGCACGAGAATCCGCACATGGATGTGGAGACGATAGTGCTTCCGACCGTTAAGGACGATACTGATACAGTCTATGCGGTTAAGGAGGGAATAAAGAGGGGCTTTGATGAGTTTTTGCTTGTCGGGGTAATTGGCGCAAGGCTTGACCATACGCTTGGAAACCTCTCGATTCTTCTCTACCTTGATTCACTCGGAAAAAAGGGACTGATAGTGGACGATTATTCCGAGATGGAAATCGTAGGCGAAAGACCTGTATCCATAAGCGAGCGTTTTCCATTCTTTTCACTTCTTAACATAACTGGAAAAGCCAGGGGCATAAGCATTACGGGTGCAAAATATAACCTCGAGGATGCTGAGATTACGACAAAGTACCAGTACGGCGTTAGCAATGAGGTGACCCCGGGTGGTGAGGCTGTGGTAAGCGTAGGAGATGGAAGCCTTCTTCTTATTAAGGATTTTCGCGGATAGGAGAATCAAAAACGCTAAATTATGCCTTCCTGGGAATAAAGGATACTATTCATGCACCATAGGCTTTATGAATAAGCTTAATTTGGTATAAAATTAAAAGAGTTATGACGGGGACATCATATGCGGTATGGTGTCCTTTTTTGCATCTATTTGGGGGTATACATGTTGAATCCACTATGTTAAAATAATACTAACTATAACTATGCGCATTCAGTCTTATGAGTATACATAAATCATACAGCCGATATGATGTGGCATTGCTTACAATTAAGGATATGGATTAATGCCCGCAATGTGGTCGGAACAGACGGAATAAATCTCACAATAAGAGGATTATATGACAGGCATCATAACAAACAGAAATAGAAAAATAACAGCATTACTTATTGCATTAACAATGCTTTTTTCAGTAATGCTTTCACTTACTGCCTTTGCAGGGGCTGACTC
This sequence comes from Eubacteriales bacterium, assembly GCA_030526295.1. GTDB lineage: Bacteria > Bacillota > Clostridia > Lachnospirales > Lachnospiraceae > Avilachnospira. The sequence goes on along the minus strand of JAUNDA010000064.1, from coordinate 1,860 downwards.
AAAGGAGCAGAAGGTTGTCCGCATCGGATACGTAAGTGCCGAGAACTATGAGGAAGGCGGAGAGGGCGAATACAAGAGGGGCTTCGGCTATGAGTATTTCCAGAAGATTTCATATATCACCGGATGGAAGTATGAGTATGTTTACGGAAGCTTTGCCGAGTGCTACCAGAAGCTCGTAGACGGCGAAATCGACCTTTTCGGTAATGTTTCATACACACCCGAGCGTGCCGAGCTCTTTTTCTATTCTGATTATCCCCAGGGAAAGGATACCTACTGGCTCTATGCGGCTAACCATAGAAAGGACCTTTTAACAAACGACCTTACTAATCTTAACGGCATTAGAATCGGAGTTACAAAGAACAGTTTCCAGGAGGGACTCTTAAACGAGTGGCTTGAGAACAATAACCTTACAGCTGAGGTAATTGGCTGTAACGGCTTTGATGAGATGATGACAAGATCTGATGACAAGGACCTCGATGCGTTTGTAGCACCAGACCTTTCAGTTAACTATGGCTATGACATCATAACGGGCGTAGGCTTCAGTGACTATTATTTCGCTGTTTCAAAGCAAAGACCTGATATTTTAGGCGAGCTTAATGCCGCACTTTACGAAATCCAGAATTCAAACTCCGATTACAACAGCCTTCTTGTTTCAAAGTATTATTACAAGATGGCGAGTGGCATCTCTATGAACGTTGAGGAAAAGGAGTGGCTGGCAAATAACAACAACACAATCCGTATCGGTGCACTTAAGAATTATCTTCCGTTTATCGGCGAGGATGCTAACGGAGAGGTTGTAGGCCTTATCACTACAGTTATAGATTCGCTTAAGAGAGACTATGATGTAAATATAGAGCTTATTACATATCCCGACATCTTTTCAATGAAGGACGACCTTGAGAATGACAGGATTGACCTTGTAGGTCCTGTTGTCGGAGACCTTTACCTCGCTGAGCAGCTTGACTACGTACTAACGGATTCTTTTGTAGAGACTACACCCGTAATCATCTTTAAGGGAGACAATTATCTTGAAAGCCTCAAGTCCATAGCAACGACAGAGGAATCGATTTTCACAAGAAGTGTCATTGAGGTAATGTTCCCCGATGCGGAAATAATCGAGTGTAAGAGCGGTGAGGACGGATTAAGGGCAGTTGCAACCGGTAAGGCGGGATGCATGATTATCCCTTCAGCACGTATTAACATCGTTAGAAGCTATCCTGACATGAAGGGACTGTCTGTTGCCGAGATGACAAACAGAACGGACATCAATTTCTTTACAACAAAGGAAAAGAGAAGGGCTGCGTCAATTGTAAATAAGGCCATTCTCCATACATCCGTTTCGCTTATCGGAATCGTGCTTGCAGAGTATTCGGGCATTGAAAACAAGATGAGCGCTGCTGAATTTATCAGGCAGAATGCAGGCTACGTTGTTGTGATTCTCATAATAATCATTTCATCGCTTTCATTCCTGATTATTAAGCTTATTAAAAGCAGGAAACAGCTTGATAAGGCACTTACTGAGGCAACAGAACTCAATGCGACAGTTGAGGAATCAAATAAGAAGCTTACGGACCAGCTTGAGATTATCGATTCCGTTGCGCAGGTTTTCGTATGTCTTTACTATATCGACCTTGAAAAGCAGACCTATGTAAAGGTAGGTCCGACGGCTGAATTTGTTGAGAAGGTAATCGGTCATTGCGGAAACATCAAAGAGGGCTTTGAGAAGATGTACAAGTACCTCGTTGATGACAGCTACGACGTAACGATGCGTGAATTCACGGATCTTTCAACACTTGACGAGAGGTTAAAGAACCACAAGTGGATAAGCTGCCAGTTCCTGGGAAGGACAGGATGGGCTGA
>JAUNDA010000063.1 GCA_030526295.1 Eubacteriales bacterium | reverse complement strand
TTGATGAGCCCTGGTCCTTCTTTTTTTCAGGGCTGTGCTTTTTTCACAGCCCCTTCTATTTCATGACTTTTATAAAATGAAACATTTCATCCGGACCCTCTTCACACTCATCTGGAAAATCATCAGGTACCGGTTCCGTTGGCTTAAAATACTCACACCAAAACTCATCTATAAGGAACCCACATTTGTTCACATAGATCAGAGTAATGCATATTTTCAGTCTCCTTCCGGGGGCCTTCGTCCCTCAAGCTTACGCTTTATCTGGCAGGTCTTATCCCTGCAGTTGTGGCACTGCAGCACCTGGTTTGAACCCTCGTAAAAGCGCTCCGGATATTTGGCATATACCACCTCCCCGTGGATAAGCACTATGAGCGCCGTAAAGAAAAGCGACCAGCTGAAGAAATCCTTTATGAAAAGCATTGGCGTAAACATCATGAAATGGCCCCAGTCGTAGATGCGGCAGTTGACGCAGCACTTGTTCTTCATGATTTTCGACTGGAACGGACAGTAGAATATGATGCGGATATAGTCACACAGGTAGTAGAACAGCGTGAGCATCAAAAGGTCTGCATTGTCAATGACATTAAAAAGGTACAGCATTCCAACAACCGCATTGAGAATGAGCCATGAAAGCATGACATACCACGCCTTTTTATTCTGGTCCTGCACATAGCGAAGAAGCTCAAGCTCGTCGTAGCCCTTTACCTCACGGTATGTCTCCTCCTTACGCTTTAAAAGCGACATAGGCTTCCTGTCACTTGGGAAAAGATGTGAAAGCATCGTTACCATGAACACGGCCCAGAGTATGCGAAGTGTTGAAACCGGACCAAGGAACGGAGTTCTCAGAAGTTCGTAGAAGGAGTCCTTCTGAGTGAGATACAGGTAAAAAATTATTGCAAAAACAAGGCTTCTGAAAACGAAGCCAACGTTATAATGCTTTACAATTTTAGTACGCAGGTATGTCATTTACACTCCCTTTTGTCTTTTGTACATAAGCCGACTGATATCTAAAACTGGTTTAATATATAGATAATCAGCTGTGTACTCCACACTTTACACTTATCTTTAAAATATTTCAAGTCGGCATTTATTTATCTAGACAATGTATGAAGCATCGTCTGAAGCCATGCGTTATTTCTCCTCTCTTAATTATTTCTCAGACTCCTGCATAATGTTTGGAAGTTGCCTAATTTATTATAGTGGTGTAAATTGAAATAATAATTATTAACGCAAATATGCTGTTAAAGACTGTCGCACAAAGTCCAGACACAGACAAATATCGTGTAGACACACCGTGTCGCAGTGAGACAGGGAGTGTCTCATTATCAAAAAACCGTAAAATGGGCGTTTTGTGTCCTTTAATCAACGCATCAAAAACATTAAGATGAGCCCATCGACAGGAGGAACACATCATGGATCAGAACAAAGTTGGAAACTTCATTAAGGAACTCAGAAAAGAAAAGAACCTTACACAGGAACAGCTCGCAGAGCATTTTAATGTGGCAAGGCGCACGGTATCACGCTGGGAAACAGGCGCCAACCTGCCCGACATTGACATCCTTATAGAAATGGCAGACTTTTATGATGTTGACCTTCGCGAAATTCTTGATGGAAAAAGGAGATGCGAAACAATGGACGCAGAGATGAAGGAGACAGTTAAAAAAGTAGCAGAATACAGTAACGAGAAGCATAAAAGGACAAAGAAGGTAATTCTTACATACTTTATTGTGGGAATCGTGGCAGCGGCAATCAATATTGCAATGAAATTTATGGACCTGCCACGCACCTTCTGGGTAGGATTACTCGAGGGAATCACATCAGGAACCCCGGTTGCGGCAATGGTTCTCGGAATCCTCTATGTGACTGGAACAATGGAAAAGGTACGCGATGCCAAGATGAGGGCAATCGGACTCAGTGAAGAATAATCGGAGTAAGGAAAACCATGAATCAGAATATAGACATTAACAATAGTGCAGATAACAGCACTGAAAGCATAGAAACAAAGGCTACGGGAAACGATCGTGGCAAGCGCATAGCTTCGGTCCTCTACTTAATCGCAACCTTCCTTTATGCAGGCTCGGTATTTCAGATTGCTTCACACAATACCGCTATCGGGCTGATCCTGCTGTGCTTTGGCTCTACCAGCATGTGTCTGGCAGGACTCAACGCCAACAAAAGCGCCAGCAGTGAAAAGAATGAGTAAAGACAGTTGTCACGAATAATTGCAAATAAAACTTGGCAAAAAGGTGTTGACAAGTAAACTTGGCAGATGTATGATGTGTTTGCAAAGTTAACTTGGCAACACCTTTATTTTGTTTAGGAGATATATATATGAACAGGGAAGAAATCCTCGCAAAGAGCAGACAGGAAAACAAGAACCAGGACATTTTTGAGCAGGATGTTATCATTACTGGAAACAAGTATGCATGTATGGCTGCTGCCGTGCTCGCCACAATATTTTTCATAGTCCAGATTTTCACAGGCGGTGGAATGAATTACGGACTTTATGCAGTTGTTTTTGCAATGCCTATGGCAGGCTTCTGGTTTAAGTACATTAAGCTTCGTAAAAAGCATGAGCTGGCACTGGCAATTGGTTATACCATAGTTGTACTCGCTTTTTCCGTTGGTCACATTCAGGGACTGATTGCAGCCTCTTCGATTCTGTAACAAAGCACGCTTATCAGTGAAAATATGTCCCTGCATAATTACTGCACAGTATTTATGATATTTGTAATATCCGGGACATGGTTTTAATGATTGAAATACTGCAGAAAAAACGAGACATAAAGAACAGAAAGACAACAGGAATTAATGGAAAACGAATTAGTATTAAAAAACAGACTAAAGGAAATAAGGACCGAGCAGGGACTTTCGCAGTCAAAGCTTGCTGAGCTTGTAGGTGTATCGAGGAATACGATAAGTTCAATAGAGACAGGCCAGTTTGCACCGACTGCAAAGCTAGCCCTCATCATCTGCATTGCACTTGAAAAGAAATTTGAGGATATTTTTTACTTCTGAAATATTCACCTGCACTTCCCACCAGCCTCAGCCTGATAAGATTGACATTTTGAAATTTGGGAAATCATGGGATAATATTTTTAAAGCATGTTTGGTTAATTGAAAGGAGCGTCCAATGGCTAAATATGATAAGAACAAGGTTAGGTATGATAAGCATAAGTTCATATACGGGCTCGATGGCGAGGTTTATCTTGAGAAGGCCTTTGAGAAGCTAAAGGCAAAGTACCACTGGGCCGAAAAATCGATGCTCAGGCAGGAGTTCAGTTACGGTGTCGAGCGCTGCGAAGAGGATGGGAAGTACCACTTTATACAATATGTAACCTATGACAATGGCAATGTTAAGCGTGAAATTCTTGATGACTGCGAAACGACACAGGATTTTATCGACAGGATTGTCTGGCATAATGATGGAACTGTCTTTTCTGCCAATAAGGTCGTGGCAGAGTATGCGTTTAAGGACAAGCTTGGTGTAAACTTAGGCGGAGACTGGCACCTCGAAAGGTATGAGTTTCATAAGCATGAGACAGGTGATTATTCCGTATATGTGCAGGCTGGTAACCGTTCGACAGGCGGTGGCCGGGACTTTTTCATTCCCCCTAAGTTTATGACAGGAACCTTTGAGAAATTCCTGGAAAACTATGGCGATCTGGTACCGGGAGGCGGCTTTGGTGTATATCCAGAGGATCTCGAGAAAGACAAGAAACTTAAAGAGTTCCTTGGATTTGGAGATTAATAATCTCTTTAATATATTAACGACCTGCTCTTGAGCTAAGCTTCTACACAATTGTTTAAAGTATATGTCCGCTTATTCGGAAAACAGAAATACTCCTTCCTAGGAATAACAGTGGCTCGAAGCCTACTTTAAAGCAGTATCGGAGCCTTGTACTCCGGGACAATCAGCTTAATTTCAGGATGGCTTAATGCCATCCTGTTTTTAAATTCATTAACGCAAACCGAGTTGCTAATAGGCGGAAATGTGTCATCAAAATGGTCGAGGAGGATGCTTCCTGGCCTTATTTTTTCAATAACACCCATTGCCGGAGTAATGAGATCGGTTGCTCCCTGGAAGGGAAGAACGAGAAGGTCAACACCTGCCGGATAATCAACTCCCTCCCTCAGGCCAATGCTTCCAAGAAGCAGTATGGTCCTGCCCTCGGCCTTAATTACATATGCGAGTGTTTCATCATTTTCCTTGCAGATTTTGTTTTCGATAAAAAGCCCCGGAACATTGTAAATATACTGAAGAATCCTTGGGCTCAGTAATGTCCTTCTTATGATTTCCTTATCGAAGTGGATGTGTTTACCCTTAAGCGCCTCTATCTCAAATTCACCCGAGCTTATCCTGTCCCCTGGTTTAATCCCATGGATTCTCTCCTCTCGCACACCCTTTTTTATAAGAGTGTTCGACGGAGTTTTTGTGCAGTGAATTGTAGCATTGTCAGATAGAATCCCGCCCTTAATAAGCTTTGGGATACTTAAAATATGGTCAAGATGTCCATGGGTAATAAAGATATCTGAATATCCCGAAAAATCCTTTTTGTTAATCCTGACCTTAGAGCCCATAATCGGAACAAAGGGATCAAACAAAATCCTGCTTTGTTCAGTTTCAAAGGAAACCGATGCGGTTCCATACCACTTAACTATCATTATCCGCGACCTCTTATCGCTTTTCTTGAAATAGTCTAAACCCTGTTGCAAAAAGCGGCCCTGTTCCGAGCCGCCCTCAGTGTCTCTTCCTTAGTGCCTGCAGAAATATCTCTCGCTGTTTTCTGTCTTGCCCTTAATGTTAATGGCCTTTTGCGGACATGCCTGAATGCAGGCCAGACAGTTTATGCAGTCCTTTCCAAACTGAGCATGCTCGCCCGGATTAACAGTGATGTTATTGACGCAGCAAAGCTCTGCACATTTTCCACATGAAATACATGCATCTGATACAACAAAGCTCTCGGCGCTGTTCATATGCTTTAAGAACATGTTGTGTACGAGGCTTGAAAGAATAAAGGCAAGCGGCGTTTTATCAGTCTTATTAATTGTGCCGTGGTTTTCAATTGCTGCTGCAATCTCGTCTATTACCGGAACTGCCTTTTCAATGATTTTTTCATTTGTCTCAGGTGTCTCCATTTTGCTTCCGACAATGTAATTATTCGGCATGACTATGCCACGAAAGCCCTTAAAGTTAAGGCCCTTTGAGGCTGCAAGCTTAGCCATAGCCTTATCGGTGTTGCCGCTGTTTTCGCCCATTGTGGCTACAAAATATATTTCCTTGGAGCCGTTAAAGGTTCCCCTTTTTACCATATCCTCAACAACTTCCGGAAGTCCCCATGCATATATCGGGGCGACGATGACATACGGCTTTTCAGATTCGAAAATCAGTGAATCTGCATTTATTCCATTAGGCTTCGGGCTATCATAAATGACCGTCTCCTGCGCCACTGCCTCAGAACCTAGCTCAGGATCTCTTAGGATTTCATTCTGGAATGTCTTCACCCTGGCAGTACACGTTTTGAGTGTTTCATTAAGGGATACAACTGTATCTCCAAGCTTTTCAGCCATTCTCCTTGCAACAAATCTGCTGTTTCCAGTTCCTGTAAAGTAAATGATCATATCGCTCCTCCAATGCACATAAGCATCACTGTTTATTCCTGCAACAAATCTTTGTTATCTGACTTATTACGTCAGGTCCTTTTGTATTATGCGAACTTTATTTATACCGGGGTTCCCACCTCTATGAGGTTGCCGTCTGGATCAAAGAACCTGACAACAGTCTGTCCCCAGCTGTGGGTCATAAGGTGGTTAACAAATACTGTCTCAGGATAATTCTCCTCTAGCTTTTTCACAAACGCCTCTATCTCGGGCTCCTCAAAATATAGCTCGGTATGGACATTCTCTGGAATTGGCTTTCTGCCGGTAAACTGCTGCCAATAGTTCTCCTCCTGAAGGAAGATGTTACCCGAGAGCTCCATGTTTCCATCATTATCGGTAATGAGCATAAGCCCAAACATGTCATGATAGAACTCAAGTGCCTTTTTACAATCCTTTACGACTATAAGCGTTCCCTTGTATTTCATAATTAATGCCCCTTCATACTCCTTTGACTATACCTACACCTATGCGTTTATTCCTCATTCATATGTTTACAGGGAAAGCTCAAACAACTCAAAATTCGTCCAGCCTGTGTCCTCGTAATACATACTTAGCTTTTTAACTGATTTAAAGCCACACTTTGGGTAGAGTGCCTCTGCGGGCTTGTTACCCGTGAGCACGTCGAGGCGGATTGCCTTCTGCCCTGCTGCCCTACATTCCTCAATCACATGCTTACACATCTTCTGTGCAATGCCCTGTCCCGCATGGTCCACTGCAACACCAAGGGCATGAATCACCGTAACCTCAGAGGCTTCGGCCTTTGTGGGCCACTCAATCTCATTATAGCTTTCATTGCAGCTATGGTTTGCAATAAGGCATGCAACAATTTCGTCTGCATCCAGGCTCATAATTCCAATATAAATATGACCCGCATCAAGCTCCTCTCTCAGCATCTTAAGTGAAGGATATATACCCTTTTTCCACATCGGCTTATACTCAAGGCCTTGCATGTCATCAATCAGCTTATAGTAGAAAGCAACTATGCTTTCAAATTCAGTTTTTTTCGCCTTTCTGATTATTAACATATCCATTCCCCTTTAGATCAGTTTGTAAGATGGTCTCCGATAAACTGCGTCCAGTGGCCCGTCGGCTTGTAGGATGGCCCTGTTTTTATAAGAAGGCACGCACAGAAATTCGGTTTTGGCTGATAGCATATGATGCGAAGGTGTGCACCTATCTCGGGGCTGTATGATTCGATGGTTCTCTTTGCTCCGTTAAGGGCCACATCCGCATAGGTAACAAGCCATTTTCTGTCACCGTTTTCAAACACCTCATAGAATGATTTGTTAAGCATTTCCTCAATGCTCTTTCCCTCAAGGATTTCCATTTCCTTATTACAGTAACGGAAAATGAAATCCATTCCACGGCCACGGCCGTCAAACACAAGCTCAATTACACAGAATGCGAGCGGAAGCTCATCAAAGGCCGCATACCTGCTATAGTCCTCCCACAGGCCATTGGGCGAATATCTGCTTGCCGAGCCTGTTGCAGACTTAACATATTTAATTGCACTCTTGCGGGCCCTGCCGGTAAACCTCATTCCGTCCTCCATAACGTAAACATTGCCTTCAGTGGATGTAATATGAAGACACGACAGAACGATTCCCTTATTAGCCGAAAGGAAGGTTCCTGCCGGAGCCTCCTCCATCAGACGGTGAATGGGAAGATATGTTTCAAGATCCTCACCACTCGTCATATGCAGAATGGTTTTACGTCCGCTTCTCGTTGCGTACATAACCTGTGAAAATGTGTAATTGTGACTGCTCAAGAGCTTATTCATTAAAGTCGTTCCTTCCTCGGGTAGTCTTTGATATCTTCATGTTTAATCGTGCATTATCCGTATGACGCCTGTTTTAAGGTGTCTTTTAGCCTTCGCAAAAGCATGTTCTAACCTCGGGTTAAAATGCACGATTATTCAATGTTTTTCAGCTTTATGCAATATTTTCGCAAAGTATGTAAAAAAATACAATTTCAGCCTTAAATTATGCATGATTATACAACATAAATACAGCTTTATGCAATGCTTAAAACAACATTTTCATTGACAGAAAATGCACTGTTTTTTAAAATTCAAGCTAGCATATTGCGGGCTACAGATTATTTCAATTGATTTACGATACAAGACGCCTGCATTAAATTTTACGAAGCTTTATACAAAAACAACCGGAACCAACACTATGAAAGGGCTTTGACCATGGACAAGAGAAACACCTTGAGACTCATTAGAAACATACTGATCGCAGTCATCGGACTGTCACTCCAGTTTGTATTTCTGACCAGGCTTCAGTCTACTGCCGCCATGCAGAGACAGCATGCAAATTCCGAGATTAAGCTCGAGCTTGCAGCACAAAAACTCACACAAAATGCTACAGACGCCGACGCGGACTGGGCAGTATATGATGACTTTCTTGCGGAAAAGGTCAAAACCGTAGCCTGGCTCATTGACAATGCCGAGGCTACAGAGGTTGATGGCAAGGTTTCCTTCCTCGGTGTTGTAAAGAACCTGTTGGAGGGTGACCAGGCTTATGGTCCCGTTACAATTGAGGAAATTGCTGCTAGATGGGGTCTTACCGAGCTTTATCTTACCGATGCCGAAGGAAACATCCTGACATATGCCACAGGTGATACCACAGGCGCCACACTCCTTGGCTCTGAGTTCAAGACACTTAAGGAAGCAGGACTTAACAGGCTTGTTAAGTACATGAATGGCAAAAACAAGCATCCTTATGTAACAGTAAACAATGTTATCTACTATATAAGTGCAAGGGAAACGACAGATGTCGCAAACAGCAAAACCGGAAACTGGGTCTATGCAGTTGGCGGTATCGAGTCCTCTGAGATAATCAAGTTCCAGGATGAGCGCTTTACTGCAGCCTATTCACTTCGTGACATCAGGGTTGGTGATGAGGGATTTGTACTCGCTGTAAGAATCGAATCTGAAGAGGACGAAAAGAGTACAGAAACTGCACCTGTAGATGACGGCACTGTTTTATACTCTTCGGGTAATGACGAGGCAGGTTCTGATGACGCTGCCAACACAAGCGAAACAGCTACGGAAGTTACAATTCCTGGTTCTCTAACAGTAGCCTATGCACCGGATGAGAGCCTCATTGGTGAGGATGCATCCGTTCTTAACATTAATGCCGCACTTGTTCCGGGTGCACGTGGATATGTAGACTGGCAGGGTAAGGACTGGTATTTTGAAAACCTCGATACCTATGCCGACAAGAAGGATTACCGCCTCGTTGCGATGATTCCAAAGGATGAAATCACAGCTGCTTCAGCGCCTGTTATATGGACCGTTATGGTCATCAGCATTCTCGCCGTTTTAGCACTTATCATATATGTAATGCTCCTTCAGCAGGAAAGTGCAGACGTTGACGGTTCAGGAAAGGGCGGTTCAAGGAAAGCAAGCGAAGGAAAATATTACCGCATTAACAATAAGTGGTGCCTCTGCCTTACAACTGGAAAGAGACTTTATCCCGTTGCTGCCGTTGCACTCATCGTGCTCGTGCTTGCCACAGGCTACATGAGCGGTCTCACAAACGTTTCTCGCCAGCATACGATTTTTGAAAACAAGCTCGAGGATGTTAATGCTACACTTGTGGCAAACGACACCCGCACCGAAGCTCTTAAGGCTGCATACGAGGCCGAATATACACGTATTGCACAGAATGTTGCCGGCACACTTAAAATGATGTCGTGGCTTGTAGAGGATTCAAAGCTTAAGAAGTTTGCCGAAGTGGCAGGTCTTCATACGATAGAGGCTTATAACACCCTCGGCGAGGCCGAGGCAACCAGCACAAACTACAAGGGCTTTGTCCTCAGCTCAGATGAAAACAGTCAGTCTTATCCATTCTGGGATGTTGTAAAGGGCTATCGTAACGTATTTGTGCAGGATCCTATGCCAAATGACGCATATGGGGAGTTCCTTCAGTATTTCGGCGTGGCACGAGAGGATGCCCCTGGCATGATACAGATTGCAGTGCAGCCTGAGCTTCTCAAAAAGAGACTTGAATCAACCGAGATTAATCATGTGCTTCATAACATTGCCATTGAAAATGACGGCTTTATCTTTGCCGTTGACGAAAAGAGCGGGGACTTCGTTTCCTATCCTAATGAAAAATTAATCGGAAGAGATGCAAACGAATGCGGTCTCACAGATGCTGCCCAGAGTAACGGTTACATCGGCTGGCAGAAGATTGACGGAATCAGCTGCTTTACAATGACAAAGCTTCACGGCGATAACCTCATCGGTATCGCACGCCCGAACTCTTCAATCATGAAGTCGATTATCCCGATAACACTTCTTATCACGGTTTCGGGACTCATTATCCTCGTGCTCATCGTGCTCATGGGAATGCTCGACGGAATGGACGAGGTTACAACAAAGAACAGCACACAGGATCCGAACGCCATCAAGAAGATTTTCGAGGTAACTGCTGACGACGGCCACAAGCGTAAAATCGTGGCAGCAGCCGACAGATGGGACGGCGCACTGCTCAAATTCCATGAGCTTGATGCTACAGGCAAGCTTAACAGGATTGTGATGTATGTGATAAGCGGAGCAGCGCTTCTGCTTCTTATCGCAAGCGTGACAGGAGTAGCTGAAAAGAGTCCGATTCTCTCCTTCATCCTTTCAGGACGCTGGGAAAGAGTAATAAGCCTGTTCTCAATTACATATGTAATCATTACATCAATTCAGATACTTACAGTTTCGGGAATCATAAGATTTGTGGTTCGCCGTATGACAAGGCTTGGATCAAGCCGTATTGAAACAATCGGAAGACTTGTTAACAGCTTTGTAAAATACGTTACTGCTATCGGAGTAATTTTCTACAGCCTTCAGTTCTTTGGTGTGGACACGGGAACACTCCTTGCAGGTGCAGGAATCCTCACATTAATAGTCGGCCTCGGAGCACAGCAGCTTGTTGCCGACATCATGGCAGGACTCTTCATCGTATTTGAGGGTGAGTTCAGGGTAGGCGACATCGTAACAATAGACGGATGGCGCGGTACTGTAGAGGAGATTGGAATCAGAACAACAAAGATCAAGTCACCGGGACAGGACATAAAGATTGTAAGAAACAGCACAATCTCAGGCGTAATCAACCAGACACGCCAGTTCTCATATGCGGTTGCAGACTGTGGCATCGAGTATGGCGAAAGCCTCGAGCGTGTTGAGGCAGTTCTCAAGAACGAGCTTCCACATATCAAGGAGCACCTTCCGGCTATTGTCGACGGCCCGTTCTACAAGGGCGTTGCAGCTCTTGGCGATTCAAGCGTAGTTGTACGAATTGTTGCACAGTGTGCCGAGAAGGACCGTATGCAGCTGCAGCGTGACCTGAACCGTGAGCTTAAACTCATCTTCGACCGTAACGACATCGGAATTCCGTTCCCGCAGATTGTTATCAATCAGCCGACACCGAAGACCGAGGCAACTGCTGCCGAAAAGCATGCAGCCGCAAAATTCATGGCTGACCAGAAGGAAAAGCTTCAGGAACACCCGGCAGAGCCTACATAAACTGAGGGAAGCCAGGATGATGCCACATAGCTCCAACATCCGAAGCAATCAATAAATTAAAATATCCAACAGATAACCCAAATAAAGAAGCCCTGTGGAAAGATGAAATAATCATCGCCACAGGACTTTTTATATAAATTCATAATATTCGCTTAAAAACATGACTCATTTCAGGACAGAATTTCACGGATTTCATCAAGCGTTGATGCAAAGGTTATGCCCTTCTGGCGCTCAACTGTGGAGAGTCCCTTCTCAATCATCTTGTTCATGAACGCTTTGAGACTGTCATAATAGCCATCTAGGTTATAAAGAATGCATGGTGCATCAAGGTGACCAAGCGAAACCATGGCCATTATCTCAGAAATCTCCTCAAGTGTACCCGTGCCTCCGGGGAATGCAATGAACGCATCTCCAAGCTCTATCATCTTTGCCTTTCGCTCAGGCATGTCCTTTGTGACAATAAGCTCCGTGAGTTCGTCGTACTGAAGCTCCTCGTCAATAAAGAACTGCGGCTCGACTCCTATCGCCTCACCGCCTGCCTTAATTACATTTTCCGCAAGAACTCCCATGAGTCCGCACTTTGAACCGCCATAAATAAGCCTGTTGCCACTTGAACCAATCCATGTACCAAGCTCTGCAACCGCCTCGCGGAGTGTGGGATCATTTCCTTCATTTGCTCCAAGATATACTGTAATGTTCATGCTTTAATTATCTCTTTCTTTAGAATCCTCTTTATTGGCCTCTGTAAGCAGAAGTCAGTCTAATATACATTTTGTGTCTGTCCTTTTATCTATTTCCTATTAATAACAATCGGCTTTCTTTATATTATCAAGCACTGCCGGATTAAGGATTTACACTCCATGAAACACACTGTCTAGAAATGAGTTGACCGCATTGAGGTAAGCGGGCCTATCGACCATGTAACTTATGCCGTGACCAGCACCAGGAACGGTGAGCATCATCTTGTGCTCTGACTTACAATGCTCATAGTTTTCGATGCCCATCTCACAGGGAACAAATCTGTCATCCTCTCCGTGAATAAAAAGAACCGGGATATCGCACGACTCCATAGCCATTACTGCAGATGCCTCCTCGATATCAAATCCCCCGAACAACATGCCGCCAAGCCTTAACAGCGAATAGGTTGGAAACTGTGGAAAATGCCTGTCTTTAAGCACTTTTTTAATGATGCCCGATGGTGAAGAATAACCACTGTCGGATACAATTCCAACAATATTTCCAGGTAGTTCAAGACCTGCTGCCATAAGAACCGTTGCGGCTCCCATCGACATTCCGTAAAGGACAATTTTCGCATCAGGGCCTGCGACTGACAGCACGTAGTTAATCCAAGTGAGGCAGTCATGTCTTTCCTTTACTCCAAATGTGAGGCACCTTCCCTCGCTCCTGCCATGAGCACGCTGGTCAACGAGCAGCACATTGTAGCCTGACTTTACCCCGTAAGGCATTCCTCCACAAAAATCCCTCTCAGCGCCGCTTTTGTATCCATGAAACATGATAAGCCACGGAGCGTCGGGTGCTGCGGGATAATGCCTTCCAAAAAGAGTGAATCCATCATATGACTGTACCGTCACTGGCTCAAAGGGAATAGACAGCGCCTCGTCAATCATCCTGTGCGACTCCTCTGCAAAAGGTGAATACTGTTCAGTATCTGGCATGTCGTAAAGAGACTCTCTCGTCTGCTTTGGCACCGAGTAAGCCACCAGAAAGCATATGTATGCGGCGGTTATTACCACCGCTGCTAATAATAGCAATGTTACTATAAGTGTCATATTTATCTCAGTCTATATCATCCTCGTCTATGTATTCTTCGTCCATGTCAAAGAAGTTATTATACTCATCAGCATCGGAAGAGTTGCGTAAATAGTCGCACCTGTAATGGATGGCCTCACGGGCCGCCTGCTGGAGTCCCTCAATGATTATCGCAAAATCCTTTCTAGAGTGGAACAAAAGCGTGGTCTGGCTGCTTGCCATCATGGTGGCATATTGAACTGAACCGTCATTCATGATTGAGGAAGGTATTCCGTCTCCGCCCCGAGTCATGATTGATACGTGGCCCTTTCCGCCTCCAAGCCAGTCATAGGTGACATTGACGGTAACAAACTCGTGAAATGGAATGAAGGTTGAAAAATGGTCACCGATACCTCGTTCCTTAACAATGGAAACGCCATCCTCGTAAAAGGTTATCACCTTTCCAAAGCCATCCTTTTTACTTATCCCCACAAACTTATCCATAATACGGCGTGTCTTAGGGGCATTGGCATAAAACTTTTCAACAGCCCGCAGCTGTCCCTTCTTTTCAATGGGCCCGGTAATGGCAAAAATTATGAAGACTAAAACAACTATCAGAGGCATGCAAAACATTACAAACATTAATCCATCCATGTCCATTCCTTTCTGCCATCCTGTGTTTCATGGTCTAAAGCAGGCTTATACGGTATGTATCGGTTACACTATGCCATACAAAAAATCCATTACGACATATAATATTCTCAATGTA
>JAUNDA010000062.1 GCA_030526295.1 Eubacteriales bacterium | reverse complement strand
AATCTGGAGAAAAACAGATTCAGGTCAGCTGGCCTTGTATTGATCTCACCGAATGGATTGCCGAACCTCTTTATAACAGAAAAGTACGGCGCACTGTAAATTTGCGTGCAGAGAACACCTGCATCGGATGTGGTCTGTGCGCACCAAAGTGCCCCGTGGATGCCATTGAAATGCGCGTCAGCCGACCTGTGTGGGTAAAGGACAAGTGTGTAATGTGCCTTGGCTGTCTGCATCGTTGTTCAAGGTTTGCTATTCAGTATGGGAAAAATACGAAGAAGCATGGGCAGTACACGCATCCAAATGTTCAGGTATAAATCCAGCGTTTGTGAAGAAAGCATATAGGTGTAAGGCTGTGCTGAATATGGATAACAAAACGGATGCAGCGCTAAAGCAGAAACAGGAACGATGACCGTAGGATGCAGTCAATGCAGACTGCATCCTGATAGACAGGCCCTTCATTCATTATAAATGAAGGGCCTGTTTTAGTTGCGGGTAAGAAAACGTGTATTGATTCTCCATAGAAAATATGGTAATTTTTGGTGGCTAAGCAGCAAGACCTACCCAATATGTTTCCAGGGGTTAACTCTGGAAGGAAAGGAGGTATGGTTTATGAACGTTACGGTCAACATTGGCTGGAAGTTCGTTGCTGCTGCAGGTGTTGCCATCAGTGCTATCATCCTTGCATGCAAGGGTGATGCGCCGGCTGCCGAAAGAGTCCTGACCAATTCAGTTAGTTCTCTCAAGGCCATCGATACCCTGGAAGAACTCTGGGGATTATCTATAGATTCGTTGCGAAATAGGGTAGCGCGACAAGTCGGAATTTATGGAGGACGATGAATGATTCTCTATTTTTCTGCGACAGGAAACTGTAAATATGTTGCAACTCAGATTGTACGGTCTGAAGAACAAGATATGCTGTCCATAGTGGATGGATATAGCGAAAATATTCAATGTGACTGTCGAAGAATTGTTTGAATTTGTAGATAACGAAAAGTAAAGAAGTTTTTCGCAAAATAGCAGCGAGTCCCTCTTAGTTACCTGCTATATCATTCTGCTTAGTAATTTCTAAGAAAAATAAGAAGTATAAAGACAGCATAGTTGCCTTTGAACCATAAGAACAAATAGTACGAATATGGTATAAACCACCTAAAATCATAAGCGCAACCTGTAGTTTACATTTAGAACCTCGATGTTGGTGGTCTTTCAGACAGCAAACAGGTATTATTGATACGAATTATTTTTTAAGATTGGAGGACGCACTATGACATTAGGCGACAAATTATCAAAATTACGAAAAGAAAACAATTATACGCAGGAGCAACTTGCAGATGTTCTTGGCGTATCAAGACAAGCCATCAGTAAATGGGAAAGTAATATTACATATCCCGAAACAGAAAAGCTGATACGCATGAGCGAGATGTTTCAATGTTCGCTGGATTATTTACTTAAGGATGAGGAAGAAATGGTCGGCGGACAGCAGGCTGACTCGGGATTTCTATTCTTTAGGAAGCGTTTGCGGGAGAGAAAGAGCGAAAAGACTGTAATGGGTATGCCCTTGTGGCACATTGCCCGAAACGCCAAAGGTTTTGTTGCCGTGGGACTGAACGCTCGTGGCGTGATTGCCATCGGTCTGAAAGCACAAGGTGTTGTATCCCTTGGAATGTTATCCATCGGAGTGTTTTCTTTTGGTATGCTTTCTATCGGACTGCTTGCCATTGGGGTGTTTGCGCTGGGTGTTCTCTCAGCAGGCTGCTTCGCCCTCGGAATCCTGACGGCGGGAGCGATTAGTTTGGGCGTTATTTCCCTCGGTGCAATCGCAATCGGCGATTTCTCTGTCGGAGCATTATCCATTGGAAAGTATTTTGCACTTGGTGACAATGCAAGAGCGATGATTGCGTTAGGAGTTACAAAAGCCGCAGGAAGTGTATTTCAGAAAATCGGCGAACTTTCCACGCAGGATATTACGGCTGTGAAACATTCGCTTGATACTATCGTTCCTGCTTATCTTTCGTGGGCGAAAGAAATCATCATGCTGTTTTTATAAGGAAACGAAGACTATAAGGAAAAAGTAGATATTGCTTTTACAGATGAAAGAAACCGCTATCTCAAAATGAAGGCCTGGTCTTGGGCAGGATATATTTTCGTAATTGGCGCTGCTGTTGTGAGTTTGGTGCTTTTTGTATTGGGATTGAAAACTTATGGACAGATCCTGAGTTTCTGTGTGTGCTGTTTTGGTACTATATTGGCTTTCTTACCTGGTGCTTCAGAAAAGAGATTGATTGGAGAAATATCATCAGGAATAAGAGATTAAAGCCGAAAAAGTAATCGTTGAATGATGCACACCCCCTAAACGGGATTATTTACCCAGTCGTATCAACACCCATTGACATTACGAAATTGATGTCAGTGCTTGCTGAGGTTTTGAACACAGGAAAGTAAGAAATGCCTTGATTTATAAGGGTTTCCGGAGATTTACCGTTGGATTATGCGGTAGATTCTGGAACCCCCGTTACCGACATAATTCCACCATCAAACTATGGGGGGTGCAAAGCATGGTTAAACGTTTGATAATGCACCCCCCTAATTTATTTGATTTTTCAAGACATCTCAACATGCTATCAATGGAAGGTTGTCGGATAGACGCTCTTATAACGTCCCTCATTGAGGGAAACAGCCATGGCAAAGCCGCTGTTTATGCCGGAGGCGATAAGGCTGTGGCAGCACGAAAGCATGTAGATAGCGTAGAAGTAATTCTCCGTGGTATCCTCCAGGGCATCCTCATAGTCCTTAGCTGAACGCTGCTTACGCTCGAGCTCATAGATAACAGGAACTGCCAGTGATTCAAATTCCTTTACCCTGTGGCGCTCCTGGGCGACGGCAATCAGTTTTTTGCCGTAGCGCTTACGCATGGCCTCAAGTACATCCTGGTCCTCGGTGGCCAGAAAGATTAAGTCGTAGTTTTCCTCAGAAAGAGCCTTATCAATACGCGGGGCAAGCTCATCAACACCTGACTGACGGAAGAAACCATTCATGTTGAGAGCCACGTAATCGGTGCCACGGATTAAAACGCCCAGCACCTTTTTATCACCCATAACAGCCTCGCGGTACTCCTCGAGCTCAGAGAGAAACTCCTCCCTGAACATGCTCCTTGGGATAAAGCCGGGAGAGTTCTGGATTTGCTTAATGGACAGAATGGCCTGATAGGAGTTGATATAGATGGTATTGGACTCATCTGAGTCCTCTGGAGCCATATCGATATTAAACATTCTTGCGAGCATCCTGTCCGAATAACGGGAGGTACTGTTTCTAAGAAAGACCTTGATACCCCAATTCATAAGACAGTTACTCACTCTTGTAAAGGCGCTGAGAAGGGACCCGATGCCCTCGGCCTTTGGAACGGTCAGTTCGAGGTATTTGATGTCCTTCCACGGGCGTGCTGTCATCCACTGCTTAAAGAAGACATTATGGAAGAGTGCGATGGGATCGAGAATATTTCCATTCTGGCCTAAGAGAATATCCTGGAATTCATCCACCACATGAAGCACCTTGCTGTCAGAAGCCTCCGGCTCACCGATAAAAAGCCTGCTGTCATCAATAAACCAGCGGATGCGGTCATCACTGCAGTAGATGCTCTTGTCGGTATACTTTAGGAAAATGCTTGCAAGTACAATGCTGTATTCTGATACGCTTTTGAAGCTTATGCAGTCGAATTCCTCCACGATATAGAAATCCAGCTTTTCCTCATCCGCTTCGTCATAGTAAAGATACGATGGATACAAAAAAATCTCCGGAGGAACCGGTGTACCCTCGGCCCTGGCTTTATTATTATGGAAGTATTCGATATCAAAGCGCAGTCCGTTTTCACCGTGGACATGAAAACTGGTTTCGCCGTCAATGACAAAGCGTGCAGCCCTGTGAAAGAGGAGGCTGTCCAGCGGAAGGACGCGGTGATTGCTGTCAGTATCATAGTCTTTAATATAAAACATAATCTCTCCTTGAACATGCAGTAATAGTAACAATAGATAAAAATAGTCCAATTACGGACATAATATTACTTTTTCCAAAAAGAATCAATGTACCATGTTGAAATGTGGAAAAGTCCAAAATGATAAAAAAACATTAAAATTTAACTTGCTATTAGAAAGGTAATGTGTTACATATATAGTATATGTAATATATTACCTTTTTTGTATGGGGATGAAATATGAATTTTAATGACGAGACAACATATAAAAATGTGGATTTTGGCGATATGCCGCCACAAACGTTTTTACTTGGGCTATTAAGTGCGTTTGAAAACAGGTACCAGGCTGTTGCTGACAAATTCTTTCAGGAAATCACCTGGAAGCAGTTTTTCGCAGTCATCTGTATTAATCTATGCAAGGAAAGTCCCACACTTAATGATCTGGCTGAGGTGATGGGAAGCTCTCACCAGAATGTGAAACAAATCCTCCTGAAACTGGAAAGGACAGGGTTTGTTGAGACACGCCGTGATGAGTCGGATAAAAGAAAACAGCGTATTTATGTTACGGAAAAATGTATGCGGTTTTGTGAAACACATCACACGCAGTCGCAAATAATGATGGGAAAGATGTTTGAAGGTGTTGATGAGGATGCAATTATAACAACCATTCAAACCATTATGAAAATTGAAGAAAATTTAAGGTCTTTATGACGAAGGGAGATTTGCGATGATTATCGACGTGATTGTTTATACATCAAAATGTGGGCATACGAGGAGGTATGCAGAACTGTTAGGTGAAAGAATAGGAAAGCCGGTTTATTCCCTGGATGAAGCAGCAAAAGCCCTATCTAAGGACAGCAGGGTGCTTTATATGGGATGGATTCATGCAAGCCATATTCAGGGCTTTAAAAAGGCCATGCAGCAATTTGACCTCAAATGTGTATGCGGAGTGGGCTTATGTGATACGGGAACACTAAAGGATGAAGTGAGAAAGGCAACTGAAATTCCAAATACACTTCCTTTGTTTACAATCCAGGGCGGCATGGATAGAAGTAGCCTTAAAGGCCTTGACAAGATGTTAATCAGTATGCTTGCCAAGGGACTTGCCTCTAAGAAGGATAAATCAGCAGAGGACATAAGAATGTCAGAGCTTTTAAACTCAGATACTGATTTCGTTTGTGAGGAGAACCTTGCGGAAGTGTTAAAATTCCTGGCCAGGTAAAAGCCTGCTACCAACCGACAATTGAGAGAAACGAAAATGCTGCTTGTTGACTAGACTGATAATAAGACATTTTGGCAAAGCTTTTATATGCCATGTATTATGAACTGTCCGTTCCTAAATAAAGAAAAGAAAAAATTTTCATCTGCCATTGACTCTGACGTAACGTAATAGTTTATGGTGTTACCCATAAGTGTAAATAAAACTTATGGAGGAGCGAAAATGAAAATTGAAAGAGTATACTCGGCTGGAATATACAGAAAAATCATGGACGCCGAGCCTTCCCAGAAGAAGGAAATATACAGATATGACATGATGATGCCATTTAAGGGAAAATGGGACTGCTATCATATACCAATGAAGGCTGAAAAGCCGGGCGGTTATGATATTCTTATGGCAGGCGATATGCTCGGGTTTCTGCCACCTGAAAAAATCGGTGAATCCTGCAGGAAATGGATAGAAACCATCGACGATGAAGGGCTTTGGAACCAGTGGGAGAAAACGATAAGAACGGCCCTGGAGCGGTTTGAGAAAAAGGGAATCGCATTACCTGTTCAGGAATATAAGTATTCTGTACTTCTGGCAAATCCCGAGAACCCTTATATTAGCCTATGCGATGGCTACAGCGGAGACGGCGGCATTCCCGGATACATTATGGGCTGGATGATTCCAAGTGAGGAAACCATACGCAGAATGCCCGCGGCACTTGCACATGAGACAAATCATAATGTTAGATATCAGTTTATCAGGTGGTCTAATGATGTTACACTCGGGGAGATGCTTGTAAGCGAGGGACTTGCTGAGAACTATGCAGTTTCGATGTATGGTGAAGAGCTTCTTGGTCCGTGGGTTACAAAGACTGATAAGGAATTAATGCCGCTTATAAAGGAAATCATGTTTGAAGCGCTCGGGGTACAGGGCTTTGACAATATTACCTCGTATCTTTACGGCGATGAAATGGCCAGAAGACAGGGCTTTATTGAGGTCGGAGTACCTTATTGTGCGGGCTATGCAACGGGCTACTATATGATAAAGTACTTCCTTCAGAAGACGGGCTTGGACATAGAAAAGGCAACAATTCTTCCGGCTGGGGAAATATTAAAAGAGGTTACTGAGTTTTGGACCGAGGATATCTGAGGTGTGTATGGGAAAGATGATGACAGTGCATGAAGTGAGCAGGCTTGCCGGAGTGAGCATACGAACACTGCAGTATTATGATAGGATAGGCCTTCTTCATCCGTCAGGCTATACGGATTCAGGCTACAGGCTTTATGATGACACGGATCTGGAACGGCTTCAGAACATCCTTTTGTTCAGGGAACTGGAATTTCCCCTAAAGGACATTAAGGAAATAATAAGTAGTCCCGATTTTGACAGGGGCAGGGCGCTTGAGCAGCAGATTGAGCTGCTTAAGTTAAAAAAGGAGCATGTAGAAAACCTTATTAACTTTGCAATCGGAGTAAAGGCACTTGGAGTAAAAAATATGGATTTTAAGGCATTTGACAAAAGCAAACTGGATGAGTACTCAAAACAGGCAAAGGAGCTTTACGGTAACACTCCTGAATATAAGGAGATGCAGGAAAAGCAGAAGAACCGTACTGAGGAGGATGATAAAATCCTTGCAGACGGATTCATGCTTCTCTTTAAGGAGGCAGGAGAGATAAAGGACATGGATCCCGCATCACCTGAGGCACAGCAGCTTGTAAAAAGAATCCAGGATTACATTACCGAAAACATGTATACCTGCTCTGATAAGATTTTGCGCTGTCTTGGAATGATGTATTCAGGCGATGGTGAATTTACCAAAAACATCGATGCATATGGCGGCGAGGGAACTGCCGTCTTTGTAGATAAGGCAATTCAGGTTTACTGTGACAGAAGAGAGGCTTCCCGGTAATTATAATGATTTCCGAATTGGCAAGAGAATATAAATAGTGAGGTTTATTGATATGGCACCGGTTTTATCCATAATATGTACAGTTTGTTTTTCAGTTGTAATAATTCTTTCATTCCTCCTTGTTTTCGGGCTGCCATTAGGAGAGTTTACAATGGGAGGCCAGCATAAGGTTTTTCCTAAAAACCTGAGGATTGTAGTTTTGTCACAGCTTATCCTGCAGTTATTTTTTGTGGTCATTTTTCTTCAGCTTGGAGGACATATCCCAATGTGGTTTTCATATAAAACAACAAGAATAATTGGGATTGTGATGGCTGTTTATCTTACACTGAACACGGTGATGAATGCTATATCAAAAAGTAAGAAGGAAAGATATGTGATGACTCCGCTGTCCGCGATAACGGCTGTATGTTTGTGGCTAATGATATAGTCATGGAAGAAATATGTATCCAGATGTGCAATAATCAGAGTATCTAAAAACACATTACATAAATGAGAAGGTGAAATAATCATTTGAGGGTGGAAAAAATGTAAATAATAGCATGAATGAGGCAAGAAAAAATGTAATTGAAAATGAATTGCTTTCGTAAATGGAATAAAGTGAACCCCTTTTGTTAGTAATCTTGCAAAAGGGGTTCTGTTATCATATTGGGATATTAATCTTTTTTTGCTTCGAGGCGTGTAAAAAGCATGGGGTAAAGCGTCATGAAGATTAGCGGTGTGCTTGCCTGTGTGATGAAGTATCCCCAGTTTGTGCCAATAAGCTTTCCAACGGGATTTGCCACGGCAAGCCACCATATTATCGTAAGCATTGCGCCAAAGAGGGCACGGACGACCTTTTTATCTGTGCTGACATCAGTTGAGAATTTCACGAATCTTTTTTCAAGGAATAATCCAAGGAATATTCCGTAAAACCTGCCAGGATCCTTAAATCCGTCAACTGTCATTTTCCTCGGATCAACTAGAATAACACCGTTTACATAGTCCTCCGGGTAAGGCTTAAGCGCTATGTAGAGGAGCAGTATTACTGTCATGAGTGTGATAATGACAAAGACTAATACGCCCTTATCGGGATGACTGTCGAGATAGTTGCAAAGCTTAACTGAAGCAATCGCACAAAAAAGTGAAAACACACCTCCAACAAGCACATCCTGGGGCGTATGAACGCCAAGATAGTTTCTTGAAAACATTACAAGCAGGATATAGACGATGCAAAAGGCGACAATACCCCGGTATTTCCTATAAACAAGGCCGATTCCACCCCAGAAGCCGCCGGCACTGAAGCTGTGGCCGCTCGGGAAGGAGTAGCCCGTGGCACCCGAAAGAACCTCCTCGGCAGGCTGGACCCTGCTGTCACGAATCCACGGACGGTATACACAGAAGGTCGACTTAAGAAGGGCACACATTGCAAGTGACGTGCCCCATGACATGAGAACCCTTGAGCCCTTTCTTTTGTCAACGGACCAGAAGAGTATGAGGGCGGGTACCAGAATGTAGTGGTCAACGCTTATGTTTGTAAGGAATATGAAAAAGCTGTTAAGTGAGCTTCCCACAGCATTTCTCAGGTTTTGAAGAATTAATAGGTATTCGATATCCATATTTCACATTATCCTATATATGCATTAAAAGAATCAGGCGGGGATTTCCGTTAATATGTTTCATGGAATTTCACGCCAAACAGTACTATAGCATAAGATGCGATACCGGGCTATATAACAATTTAAGTTGATAAATAAAGTTGGCAATATAAATTACAAACCAAACTAACAGTCGAAATGACAGTCCAAACTAACAATCAAAATTAATAATCCAAGGTTACTCTACTGAGAGTAGGTACACCATCAATATGAGAAATGATATGCTTCGTATGGAGGTGATTCATATGAAGTTTACAGAGATTGATCTTATGAAATGGCCAAGAGGTCAGATGTTTTACTATTTTTCAAAGATGGCGCCTACGGGTTATTCACTCACGGCTAATGTTGATGTTACAAAACTAAGGGACACTCTTAAGGCGAATGGCCTAAAGTTTTTCCCTGCATATATATGGCTTGTGACAAGGAACCTTAATAAACAGACAGAGTTTAAGGTTGCCGTAAAGGAGGGCAGGGTAGGATATTATGACGTCCTGACAACGCTTTATGCCCATTTCCATGATGATGACAATACGATTTCACTCATGTGGGCTGAGTATTCGGATTCGTTCATGGAGTTTTATGGCAGATACATCGAAAACCAGAAGGAATTCGGCGGGAATCACGGAGTGCTCGGCCAGCCGCTTACACCGCCACCTGAAAATGCCTACACTGTTTCCTGCATCCCGTGGGTAAGCTTTTCACACTTTGCGGTACACAGCTACGAAAACAAACCGTATTATTTTCCGTCTGTTGAAGCCGGTAAGTTTTACGAGAAGGATGGACGCACAATGATGCCACTGTCCCTCACATGCCACCACGCAACAACTGACGGATACCATATCAACCGGTTCCTAAAGGATTTGCAGATGGATATGGATTCATTTGATTCATTTCTTTAAAATTAAATCCGTTGACCGTCTTCCGAAATTTGGTCAACGGATTTATTATGTTGAATAAAGAAATGATAAACGAGGCATCGTTATGAACGACAAATTTTTTAGTCTCCCTGAGGATAAACAAAACCGAATCATTCAGGCGGGATACCGCATATTTGCAAATAACAGCTATAAGAAGTGTCCCGTTGGAAAAATCGCCGAGGAGGCGGGCATTTCAAAGGCACTTTTGTTTCACTATTTCAGGAACAAAAAGGAGCTTTACCTATATCTTCTAAAAAACGGAGGGGACATCACGATAAATGCCCTTAGGGAGAGCGGGTGCCTTGAGGAAAGGGACCGCTTTAAGGCAATGATTATGGCAATGCAGACAAAGATTGCACTTATGAAAAAATATCCCGAGCTTAGCAGGTTTATGATCCGATCATACTTTGAAAAGGATGAGGAGGTCTGTAGCGAGATAAAGGCATACATGGAACAAAATGAACACATAAGAAGCGAACGCTTTATTGCTTCGGAGGAAGGAACGGCTAAAAGTCATCTCTTAATGATGTACAAGACGATGCAGCTGGCAGTAGAGGGATACCTGTTTGAAAAGCTTTTCTGTAATGACCTTGACCCCGACAAAATGGAAAAGGAATTTGGCTCGATAGTGAATTACTGGTCGCAGCTTTTTAAGGAAAAGAAGGATTCTGAAAGTGAGGGAGAGCAGGATGAATAGGAAAATGAGCATGCTCGGAGCGATTAGTACATGTAAAAGCTATCCTAAAATGAGCCCTGAAAAACGTGAGAGCCTAAGAAACGAAAGACTTAAGCAAATCGTCAAATATGCCAGGGATAACAGTCCCTATTACGGCAGGCTGTATGAGGGGCTTCCTGAACTAATAACCATAAAAAATCTGCCGGTAGTTACAAAACAGGAATTAATGGAGCATTATGACGAGTGGTGTACTGACAGGAGCATTTCCTTTAAGGAGGTTGAGACCTTCATATCAGACCGGAATAACCTTGGCAGAAAATTTAAGGGAAAATACAGTGTGCATACAACAAGCGGCTCAACAGGTGTTCCGCTAATACTTATGTCTGATGCCATGCAGACAAACGTCATGAACGCAATTACGCTTCTTCGGGCCATTCCATCAAAGGAAGCGATGAATGATTTTGTAAAGAACGGCGGCAAATCTATGGAGGTTTATGCCGATAACGGTTTTTATCTTGGAAACGGCAGCATTCATGCAAAGCTTAAGGCTTTTCCGTGGAAGAAAAAGCAGATAGGAATAGCTGACGCACTTTTGCCAACGGAAAAAATCGTTGAAAGGCTAAATGAGTTTCAGCCCGTAATGCTTGGTGGATATCCGTCAAGTCTTGAACTTCTTATAGGAGAGCATAGAAACGGGAATCTGAAAATTAAGCCAAAGCTTATAATGACAGGCGGAGAGTATCTGTCTACTGAATTAAGAAAGGAGTTTGGCAATGAATTTGGCTGTCCCGTATTTACGACCTATGCCTGCACCGAGGGCGGAACAATTGCCTGTGAATGCAGCCATGGACACCTTCACATAAACGATGACTGGATGTATGTGGAGGCTGTAAATAGCGATAATACACCGACACCTCAGGGGGAGTTTTCAGATAAGCTGCTTCTTACAAACCTCTCAAACTACCTTCAGCCTGTTATCAGGTATGAGGTTACTGACAGGGTAAGGCTTCATAATGAGGGCTGCGGCTGTGGCAATCCAAGCCCGTGGATTGAAATTGAGGGAAGAACTGACGATATCGTTCGCTTATTGGAGGACGGAAGGGAAATAAAAGTGGCACCGCTTGCCGTTTATGCGTGTCTAAAGGCAGTACATGAGATAAGAAGATTCCAGGTCATCGTAAAAGAGGGAAATGTCCTTGAACTGAGGCTCATTCCATTTGAAGGTTCTTCAAGGGAAGATGTATTTGAAAAGGCAAGGGAAGAACTCATTAAGTTCTTTAAGGAACACGGTGTGGTTCACATTCAAATCGAACTGTCATCCCGGGAGCCTGCGGCGCTTAAAAACGGAAAGTTCAAGCATGTGGTGTCGGAATAAGAAAATGGTTACATATTCATAGAAAATGAACACTTGTAAAGTGACTTTTGGTTCCATATAATTTAAGTGAACCATGAGTCACTTTTTTATAGGTAAGAATCGGACGCAGGAAACTGATGTGAGCATGATGGAAATTAAAGAAGCCGGAATCAATTTTAAAAGCATTGAAAGCCAGAGGGAGTATTTCGAGGCTTATGGGGAATCACTTAAGCTGATTACAGTTCCTTTTGAAGAGGAATATGTTGATACCGATTATGGGAAAACATATGTAATAAAGACTGGAAGCGTCGGGAATCCTCCGCTTGTCCTTTTGCATGCGGCAAGCTGCGGCTCACCGATCTGGTACAAAAACCTGGAGGCGTTAAGTGAGACCCATAGGGTATATGCCATTGACCTAATAGGTGAAACCTCGGGAAGCATCATGAAAAGGAAGCTGTCGGACCCAGTGGACAATGCAGCCTGGCTTAATCAGACTCTTATGGGGCTTAAGCTTAAAAATACATCTATTTGCGGTTTGTCGATTGGCGGATGGAATGCAGCAAATTTTGCTTCGACTTTTCCTGAAAAGGTTGAAAAACTGATTCTCATTAGTCCTGTCCAGACCTTTGCAAAAATGTATACATCGTATTTTTTTAAAATTATGAAAATGGGTTTTAACCCGACGAGGGAAAATGTTGAGGCATATATAGGATGGGGCAGTACTAAGGAAGCGCCTTTACCTGACAGTATTATCAGGCAGTTTACACTTTCAGTAATGAACATGAACTCAAATGCATCCTTCCCGAGATGGCTTGGCTCCAAACAGATTGCTAATTTGAAAATGCCCGTGATGGTACTTTTTGGAGAGAACGAGTTTGCGTTTGATACAAAAAAAGCAATTAAACGTGCCATGAAATACGTTCGGAACAGCCATATTGAAGTGGTGCCTCAGGCATCACACCTAATTCCTGTCAGCAGACCGGAGTACACAAACAGTAAAATACTTTCCTTCCTGAGGAATGAAGACATATAAAAACGTAAATTGCATTGACAGATCAGCAGTGACTATCATGAAGCCTTAAGTTTATTTGGACATGGCAAACGAGGAAAAGAGGGGGCATCTCTAAACAACTGCAGATTGCTATGCACAAAAGTTCGAATTGGTGTAAAATGAAAACATGAATTGGAATATTTCAAATTAAAGGGAGGGAGCGTATGGGTGAATTTTTGTATGAGGGGTACAGGATATCCTTTAATGAATATGGAACAGGAAACGAAGTGAAAATTCTCCTTCTTCATGGAAATACGGTATCAGGCGCGTTCTTTATGCCTGTAATACCAAAGCTTTCCGAAAAATACCATGTGATTACGATGGATTTTCTTGGAAACGGACAGTCGGAAAGACTTACGAAGTGGCCCGACGACCTCTGGTTTGAATGGGGAAAGCAGGCCGGGGCACTTATCAGGCATCTTGGATACAGGGCTGTAAATGTAATCGGATGTAGTGGCGGAGCACTCGCAGCGCTTAACCTGGCACTTGAGTGTCCGGAGCTTGTTAATGCCGTAATTGCGGACAGCTTCGAGGGACTTAATGCAAACGTGGAGATAACCGAGCAGATAAAGCTTTGAAGAGGATTTGCAAAGCAAAACGAGGGCTTTTGCAGTATGCTTAAAATGATACACGGTGATGACTGGGAGAGTGTTCTTGATAATGACACGGAGGCTGTAGTAAACCACGCCCTTAAAATTGGTGCATTTTGCCATAAGGACATAAGTGAGCTTAAGGTGCCGCTTCTTCTTACAGGAAGTAAGGAGGATGAGATGTTCCCTAAGGGGCACTATGAGGCTCTTTTTGGTGAGATATGTAATGAGACTAAGCTTGCGAGGGCACATGTTTTTGAGCACGGAGGCCATCCAGCAATGATGAGTAACATCGACGAATTCATTGGGATTTGTGATGAATTCATTAGCGGGACTTAATGAGGTAACTTATTAAGGTAACTTGTTGAGAGGGAACTAAAATGATGGAAGACATTATTGCTAGACTAACAGCAAAAGATGACAAAGCGGCATATGAGTGCGCTAAGGAGATAAGCGCGGAGTCAGCACAGTCGGATAAATACCTTTCAATGATTCCCGAGTTTGCGGGGTTACTCACTCATGACAGTTCATTTGTCAGAACCAGGGGCTTTATGCTTATATGTGCACAGGCACGCTGGGCAAAGGACGGGGAGATTGGTGATGTGTTCGACCAGATGGTGCCGCTTCTAAATGATCCAAAGCCTACCGCGGTGAGGCAGTGCCTTTTGGCACTTCATGAGGTTGCCCTTTACAGGCCGGAGATGAATGAAAGAATTGAAAAGGCGATTGACGGTATTGACCTTACTAAATACAAGGACAGCATGACACCGCTAATTACAAAGGACATTGAAAGCCTTAGGCGTATGATTGAGTAATTCATTGACCTGTTTATTTACTGATTAACTGATTATC
>JAUNDA010000061.1 GCA_030526295.1 Eubacteriales bacterium | reverse complement strand
ATCACTTAGCCTTTCCTTATAATAATCATATCATATGTATTTTGTGTTTTTACCCCGTATGGCAAATCGAGGTGATAGCCGCTACATCCAAAGAGTGCCTTATCGATGTCACCGATGTGGCATTCTCCCCAGTCCTTTAACGGTACCCCGAGATTCTTGAGTGCCTCGATTATAACATATCTTCGTTCAATACCGTTATAGCTTTGAAGCAATTTCCTCTTAATTTGTATTTCTTTTTCGTTGCAGGCTCCCTTAACCTCCTCCAGGATATCTGCTGCAGATAGCCTTAATACCTCATCAGCCTCTCCCGCAATAGCTCCACTCCCAACGATATGCTCGGCAGCACGGCTGTTAAGCTTTTTTAGTTCCGGAAGAACGAGGTTTCTTATCGCATTTCTTGCATAATCATTCTCTGTGTTTGTCGAATCGGTCACAAAGGAAATGTCATTTTTCCTGAGATACTTAAGGATTTCCTCCCTTGATTCGTTAAGGAGCGGTCTTATGATGTTGTCACGTTTAAAGCTCATGCCCTTAAGGCCTGTAAGCCCAGTACCGCGAATGAGATTAAGAAGAATTGTTTCCGCCTGGTCATCGGCATGGTGCGCAACCGCAAGAAGGAATTTCCCGTCTGCATCCGCTTCTGGAAGACTTTCTTCAAGAAGCACCTCGTATCTTAAAATCCTTGCAGCCTCTTCTGTCGAAAGCCCCTTTTCATGTACAAGTCCCTCAACATCAACGCCTACGGCCCTGAAGGGAATTCCCCTTTCCCCGCAGAAGCTCCTGCAAAACGCCTCATCCCTCAGTGCCTCTTCACCGCGGAGGTTATGGTTAACGTGGACTGCCTCAATGTTTATCTTAAGAAGTGATTTCAAACCAAAGAGCACGGATAAAAGGCAGACTGAATCCGCACCGCCCGAAAAGCCGACCCTTACAAAAGAGCCCTCGGGGATGAGATTTTCCTCCCTTATTGTTTTAAGTACCCTGTTTGAAAATCTGTCCATTGATTCCTATCGTGTGATAACCCTTCCGGGTCTTGCATCGGTAATCCTGTCATGGTCTAAGACAAGCTCACCATTTACGAATACATAGTCCACACCCGTTGATGCCTTGGCCGGCTCGTCATATGTGGCATGGTCAGTAATGCTGTCAAAGTCAAATACCGTTATGGTTGCGTCAAGCCCCTCCCTAAGCATACCAAACCGGTCATCAGTTTTAAGTATCGATGACGGAAGTGCCGTAATCTTAAATATGGCATCCTCTAACGGCATAAGACTATTTTCACGAACCAGTCTTAAAAACCTTGCAAAGGTTCCTGCATTTCTTGGATGTGGCTTTCCCTCATAATCATTAAGGTCATATGCCGTACCGTCTGAAACAACACTTATGTCACGCTGCTTCATTATCTCAAAGATGTCATCGTATGACATGTTGTGGTAAACACACATGATATTTCCGCCTGAGGCAATGAGTATCTGCCTCATGGCCTCTGCCACAGTGACACCGAGCGTATCCGCTATCTCCTTAAGGCTCTTTCCGATAATCCATGGCATCGTGGTGCCGAACTTTGTTTCGGAAATCACAATGTTTTCCGCACCGCCTCTCTGCTCAACCTTTGGAACGGTACCATGTTCACTTATAATGTCCCACCACTCGTCGTTTTTAAGGTTCTCGACCATCCTTTCGTAGCCGCCGTCAAGTGCCTCGTCCGGGAGACTTGATGTGAGACGTGAATGCGATGCATCATATGGATACTGGTCAGCCTGGATCCTTACACCCTTTGCCCTGGCAAGGCTTATGCGTTTAAGAAGCTCTCCAGCCCTTCCCCACATGCTTTTTCCCATAAGCTTAAGGTGCGAAATCTCGAGTCTTACGCCTGTCTCATTAGCAATCTCTATCATCTCGTCAAGTGCCTCAAACACATGGACGTTCTCATTTCGCATATGAACAGCCATTACCTTATCGTTCCTTGCGGTGATTTCGGCAAGTGCCTTTATCTCGTTTCTGTCGCAAAATGATCCCGGGGGATAGATAAGTCCGAAGGACACTCCAAGGGCACCTGCCTTAAGCTCCTTATCAAAGAGCTCACACATTTCCCTAAGCTCGTCATCAGTAAGTGGTCTCTGCTCCCAGCCTATTACGGAGGATCTCAGTGCTCCGTGTCCGCAGCACATTCCGACATTAATGGAAACTCCTCTTTCGTTTACCGCCTTTATATACTCCTCCATATTTGAAGGGCCTGTTTTATCATTACCAGACTTTTCAGTATACGGAATGCATGAAAGACCGCACTGGCCGCAAAATTCAAATGTAACACCATTTCTAAGCATTGATTCATATGTCGGTGTTTTTACATATGTCTCATCCGAGTGGCAGTGAAGGTTAATAAATCCGGGAGCCACAACATGGCCGCATGCATCATAATAAGCTGCCGCTTCCTCTGTTTCAGTTGTCTCTCCTTCAGGAAGAATTCTTTCAATTATTCCATCCTTAACCAGAACACTTCCCTTAAAGGGCTTTCTGCCTGTTCCGTCAACTATTAAACCGTTTTTAATAATAAAGTCATACATATCATTTAAACAGGTCTCTTATGTCCGCTGTTTTCTTTGGGAACTACCGGAAAATCATTCCTCTTCCTTAAATACAACCTCGCCCGGATTAATGAGTCCGAGTTTTTCCTTTGCCACTTCTTCTATATATTTATCCGTTTTTACGTACTTTTTTTCTTCCTCAAGCTTTTCGGTCCTTTCCTTTTCGGCCGAAATCTGTTTTTCAAGGCCCTCCTCCTTGATGATGGCCTCCTTCTCCTGTATCTTCAGGTTGTTTGCCTTTAATGCAAGCAGTGTGGCCACAAGAAGAACAACTGCCATAAAGCCTGCCAGCATTACTATCTCAAGTGTTGTTTTTGCCTTGTTGTAGGTTTTGCGTCTTTTTGCCATATCTCCAATAAAGAACAAGCAGAAGGACTTGTGTCCTTCTGCTTAAACGTACCTATACATTTCTTTTGCTTCATCCTTACGAACCGTTTCTTCGACTGAAAGGATTTCGGCCTTTACGGTTTTCTCGCCAAAGGCAATTTCTAGTAAATCACCCGGCTTAACCTCATATGAAGCCTTGCGTACTGTACCGTTTACGCTTACACGTCCGGCATTGCATGCATCACATGCGACTGTTCGTCTTTTAATAAGACGTGAAATTTTCAGGTATTTATCGAGTCTCAATTAGTTAAGCTCATCCTTAAGAGCCTTAGCAGGAACAAACTTTGCAACCTTGCAAGCAGCAGACTCCATTGTCTCGCCTGTTCTTGGGTTACGAACCTTACGTGCTGCTCTAACAGCTACCTTGATAGCTCCAACGTCCGGAAGAACAACCTTTCCGTCCTTCTTCTTTAATTCATCTGTGATAACTACAGTAAGAGCCTTGATAACCTTATCAGCATCCTTCTTTGTAAGACCTGCCTCAGCTGCAAGTGCATTAACAAATTCAGCCTTATTCATGAATAAATCCTCCTAAAATTAAATACAATAATTTGTATAAACAATACTGTTGAATATTACAATAGATTGTGTGTATTGTCAATGTTTTTGGCTACATATTGGGCAAAACAAGGGCTTTTATGACCTCTTCAGCCTTTAATAACATCTTTGACGCATCGAGATGAACGCTTTTTGGGTCGCGGTATATGAATTCGGGCGTTGCTCCCCTTCTGAGTGCCAGCTTTCCCCTTTCATTTCCAACAAGGTCAGGTATGGCATCCACGTTTATTCTCGCTTTGGGCCACATTATCATGTTAAAGCCGTCACGGTGAACATTAAGCTCAGTCACATAGGCTTTGTGTGCCTCGTTCTTTACCTGAGCCACCCTCAGAAGATTCATTACCTCGTTCGGGATGTCACCGAATCTGTCCACGAGTTCATCCTGCATGTCAAGAGCCTGCTCGTCATTTGAAATCGTTGCAATCCTCTTATAGATGTCAAGCTTCTGGTATTCGCTCGGTATGTACGAATCGGGAATGAATGCATCTATGTCGCACTCAACCTGTGTCTCATATTCATCCGTCGGCTCGAGTGTTCCCTTAAGCCTCCTTACGGATCTTTGGAGAAGCTTGCAGTAAAGTTCATATCCGACAGCCTCCATCTGGCCGTGCTGTTCAGAGCCGAGCACATTTCCTGCACCTCTTATTTCAAGGTCCCTCATCGCAATCTTGATTCCGGAGCCAAACTCAGTAAACTCCCTTATTGCCTTAAGACGCTTTTCCGCCTCATCTGAAAGGATCTTGTCCTTTCTGTACATGAGGAAGGCATATGCAGTCCTGTTGCTTCGTCCAACACGTCCACGAAGCTGGTAAAGCTGTGAAAGGCCGAGCCTTTCCGCGCCGTCTATGATAAGGGTGTTTGCATTTGGAATATCAAGGCCTGTTTCAACGATTGTTGTTGAAACGAGCATGTCTATTCTTCCCTCAACAAAGTCGAGCATTATCGCCTCAAGCTCATGCTCATTCATCTGTCCGTGAGCATACTCGATACGGGCATCCGGCATAAGGGAACGAAGCTTATCGGTCTTTTCCTCTATTCCCTTAACCCTGTTGTAGACATAGTAAACCTGTCCGTTACGCTGCAGCTCCCTGGTCACAGCCTCCCTCACAAGCTCATCGTCATATTCCATGACATATGTCTGTATCGGCACACGGTCAAACGGTGGCTCCTCCAGTATTGAGAGGTCCCTGATACCGCTTAGCGACATGTGAAGCGTACGCGGAATCGGTGTTGCCGTAAGAACAAGCACATCGACATCCGTCTTAAGCTGCTTAATCTTTTCCTTGTGTGCAACGCCAAATCTCTGCTCCTCGTCTATGATGAGAAGACCGAGATCCTTAAATTTCACATCCTTTGAAAGAAGCCTGTGCGTTCCGATAACAACGTCAATGGCACCTGCGCCAAGCTTTTCGGCTATCTTTTTGTTTTCAGCCGATGAGTGGAATCTTGACATCATTCCCACTTCGACCGGGAAGCCGCACATTCTTTCCTTAAATGTATTGTAATGCTGGCGGGCGAGGATGGTTGTCGGAACGAGGTATGCAACCTGCTTACCCTCCTGGACTGCCTTGAAGGCTGCCCTTAATGCAATTTCCGTCTTGCCATAGCCAACGTCACCGCATATGAGCCTGTCCATGATTCTGCCAGACTCCATGTCATGCTTTACTGCAGCAATTGCATTAAGCTGGTCGTCAGTTTCCTCATACGGGAAGAGCTCCTCAAACTCCCTCTGCCATACGGTATCCCTGCCATATTTCACACCGCTTACGATGCTTCTTTTTGCATAAAGCTCAACAAGCTCTGCCGCGAGCTTGTCTACAGACTTTGATACCCTCTGCTTTGTCTTCTGCCATTCACCTGAGTTAAGCTTACTGAGCTTCGGTCTTCTGGCATCGGCGCCCGCATATTTCTGCAAAAGGTCAAGACGCGTTGCAGGAATATAGAGGTTTCCACCGTCACCGTACTCTACCTTTATGTAGTCCTTGCCTGAGCCGTCCCTTTCGATATGCTCAATGCCACGATAGATACCTATTCCGTGGCTCTCATGTACAACATAGTCACCTACGGATAGCTCGTCGAGTGAATTGAGCTTGTCTCCCTTTGCCTCAAACTTCTTTTTCTTTTTGCGGTAGCCCTGGCCGAACATATCAGCCTCTGTAAAGAGCACATATCTGATGTCAGGACACGTAAAGCCCTTGTGGAGCCTTCCGTATACAACCTCAACATTGCCCTCCTTAAGCTCACCCGAGGACTCATCGGGGCAGTATGCCCTGATTTCCATCTCCCTAAGTGTCTCAGCAAGCCTTGAGGTACGTGTTCTCGATGGAGTCATGACAGTTATCCTGTATGCATCCTTCGCATATTTTTTGATGTCCGCCGCAAGAAGCTCGATGCTCTCCTTATATACGCCCACGGCACCCGTCTTAAATGAATATGACCTGCTACAGCCAAATTCCTTTAATGAATCATCAAGTGCGGCAATGAAAATCGTGCCAGGTCTTTTGAGGCGTTCAATTGTTTCATTTGATGAAAAGATGTCATCGGGAAGCTGTTCCCTGTCCTTTCTTCTTTCAAAAGCCTCCCTGAACTCTGTCTCGGTCAGCTCTGCAACAGCCTTAAGCCTTATAGGGTCATCCGCAAAAATCACAGCGCCCTCTGGGAAGTAATCGAGCAGTGAAACCTCTCCCTTTGAGCTTCCCTCTATGGGATAGATGTCAACCTCGGGGAGCCTTTCAAGCGAGCGCTTTGTGTCACAGTCAAAGCTTCTTATAGTATCAACTTCATCATCAAAAAACTCAACTCTTACAGGAAGCTCAGCAGAAACCGGGAATATGTCAAAGATTCCACCCCTTACGGCAAACTGTCCCATTGCCTCTACCTCTGCGGTTCTCTCATAGCCGAGCCTTCGAAGCATTTTTATAAGGTTTTCCTGGTTTATGACATAGGCTTCCTTAATCGTCAGCTTATCACTTGATATGGTCTGTCTTGAGGGAATCTTGTCCATGAGACCCTGGATTGTCGTGATAAGCACTCCGTACTTATCCTCCATGAGGTGCTTTCTGGCATCGGTTCTCTGGTTATTTATGAAGTTTCCGTGGATATCCGAGGACGAGAACAAAAGGTCCTTTGCGGGATAAATCCATGGGTTACTGTCAAATGTCTTTAAATCCGACTCAAGCTCCGAGGCCTGCTTTTCATCTGCGGTAATAAATAGCGACCATCTGTCATTACCCGAAAGCGTGTCGACTAGCTGTGCCTTCCTTCCCCCCGCAAGTCCCGTAACACAAATAGGTGCAGAAGCTCTCCTTAACTCCTGCACTAATGCCTCATATGCTTTTTCCTTAATTATCGAATTATACATCTGCTTTTTGTGTTTATCTGAGAATATCCGTCCTTATTTGGAAGAGGCCTTTCCGTTGAATTCATTCTGTGCCGCAACCGCACCATTCTTTATGATAAAGAGTGATGCCTCAGCCGCCCTTGTAAGAGCCTCCTTTAAAAGCGGCTCCTCCTCCTTTGAGAATTTGGAGAGCACATGGTCAGCAAGGTCTGTCCTGATGGCACGTCCCTCTCCGTCTGTTACCTCGTTTAGTCCGACACCTACCCTGATTCTCGGGAAGTTATCAGAACCGATGCAGTTAATGATGCTCTTCATTCCATTATGGCCTCCGGCTGATCCCTTTGGCCTTATGCGAAGAAATCCAGGGGCAAGGTTAATGTCATCATATATTACAATGATGTTTTCTACCGGGATACCATAGTATCCTGCCACATCCCTTACTGCCTCTCCTGAAAGGTTCATATAGGTCTGCGGCTTTAAAAGCATCACCTGCTCTCCCTCAAAGCTTCCCTTTCCGATAAGTCCCTTGAATTTCTTTTCCTTTATGTCAATGCCGAGCTTATCTGCCAGTATGTCAACTGCCATAAAGCCCGTATTATGTCTGGTTTTTTTATATTTAAGCCCCGGATTTCCGAGTCCTGTAACAAGATACATTCTTTTCTTCCTTTATCTTTGATTTAGGTGCATCAAAAAATCCACCTGTAAAACAAGTGGATTTTAACACATGAACATTTAATTTACAACTGTGCCGGTATTTCCTCGGCCTCCGGTGCCTCCTCAAATGCCTTTAAGACAATTTCCTGAAGCGCCGAACGTGTTTCCGATTTGATAGGGTGTGCTACATCCCTGAATTCCCCGTCCTTAGAGCGACGGCTGGGCATTGCTATGAACAATCCCTTGTCACCCTCAATGATTTTGATGTCATGTACTACGAATTCACCATCGATTGTGATTGAAGCCATACCGCGCATCTTCCCATCACCGTGAATCTTCCTAACCCTAACATCTGTAATGTGCATAATAATATCTCCTCCTTTAGGCTATTCCAAGTGGCCTACTGCATTATATCACAAACATTATAAACATACAAAAAAAACACGCCTTGAGACGTGTTTTTGATGATTATTACCAATTTTTACATATTATAATTGTAAGAAATGATAGTCTGAAGGGTCAAGAGCGCTCTCTTCACGCCTGTGACAGGTGAAAACAAGTGCCTGTCCGCCGTAATCCTTGGCGATAAAGTTGACTGCACCCTTAAGACGGTCGTCGTCATAAAGGGCAAAGCTGTCATCGAAAAGAAGCGGCAGATTGTCCTGGCCACCCATCATGAACCTTGCTGCGGCAAGCCTAAGTGCGAGGTACGTCTGGTCGAGTGTGCCCGCCGATACGCTGTTGACATTTACCATTCCGTCCTTTGTGCTAAGGTAAATATCGTTGCCGGTTCCAATGTCCATGCTCCTGTAATGACCGTTAGTGAGATTCTTAATCGACCTCGAGGCCTCCTTATTAAGATATGTTCCGATTCTGTCCTTAAGCGTGAGGCTAAGGTCGTTTATCGTATCGATTGCAATGTCAATTGCATCAATCTGTTCCTTGATCCTGTTGTTGTCTGCAATCACGTTTCTTAAAAGGGCAGCCTGTGAACGAAGCCTGTTCTCCTCACTGAGTCTTCCCTCAACACAGTATCTTATCTTTTCCTGTTCCTCGAGGATGGCATCATTGGCCTTTATGTCCATGTCAAGCCTTCCGATATATTCCTCAAGCTCGGCCCTTTTCCTAAAGCCCTTTTCCCTCTCCTCGATAATGCCGTCAAAGCTGTGGTTTGCCTTCTTTGCATCAATGATGTTTTCATCACAGATCTTTACACGGTCAATCTTTTCCTTTAAAAGCTCCTCAAGCTGCTGGCTGCACTTTTTAAGATTAACATGGTTAATGATAATAAGCACAGCGAATACAATGATTTCAATAACAGCGGCGCCTACTGCCACATACAGAAGGCTCCTTGCGAAGCTGTTAAATCTTGTATAGTAACCATAAGCCAGTGAGAACATCACAAGCAGGAACATAATAATCGCAAAAGACCTTATGATACCGACCCTTTTCGACTTTAATGTCTTATAGTCGTCATAGAGGCCGTCAAGCTTTTCGTCATAATCATTTACTGTATTTGCTCCCTCAATCTTTTCAGCCTTTAGCCTTGAGG
Source organism: Eubacteriales bacterium (assembly GCA_030526295.1). Classification (GTDB taxonomy): domain Bacteria; phylum Bacillota; class Clostridia; order Lachnospirales; family Lachnospiraceae; genus Avilachnospira. The sequence continues at coordinate 5,116 of JAUNDA010000061.1, read as the reverse complement.
TTGCCTCATCAATACTGCTTCTAACCCTTGTAAGCTCAGTTTCCTTATTTGATTTGTCATTACTGAGGTTAAGGCCCTTATCCTCGAAAATGGTAATGTTATTGTCATTTTCGGGCTTTGAAAGTTCACCCTCGATAATCTTTATGCGGCTAAGTGACAGCGCATAGTTCTTTGCCGCCATCGGGTCAAGCTGCTTTTCAAGCGCCTGCTTTTTACTTTTAAGCATCTCAACTGCCTTTTCGGCATTTATGTCAGGGCTTAAGGATGATGAAACATTTTCAACATACTTTTTAAGCTCACCGACAAACTGTATGCCTGTCTTGGCGTTAAGCTGTCCTATGCTTACGGAGTTGTTAAACGCATTTCTTGAAAGGCCACAGAGTGCATCCTTCAGAAACTCCTCCGGTGCCTTAAGGTATGCATGTGCTGTCTCGTCATAGATTGAAAGAGACTCCTCATCCTTTGTGAAGTTTCTTTCTATGCGGTATGTGCTTCCGGATTTTTCAATTGTAAGACTTCCGCTATAGGGTGCAAATTTATCCCATGGCTCCATTGCCTCATGGACACTCTTTGAAAAACCCTTCGGCTTTTTATCGGGGCCATAAAGCATTGATTCGATGAAAACATGAAGTGTTGTCTTTCCAGCCTCGTTTTCACCTGATATTATATTGAGTCCGTCCGCAAACTTAAGGTCAAAGTCCTTAAGCTTACCGAATCCGTCAATGTGAAGGCTTAGAAATCTCATTTTTTCACCTCCCCGTTTTCGGATGTCTTAAGAAGAGCGTCAATGCCGTAAAACATTGCCTTTTTATCGATATCCGGCATGTCTTCTCTGTTTCTTGTAAGTGTTGAGATGAAATATCCGATTATGTCCTGCGGGTGTTCCTCATAAATGGCCGCAAAATCATACTGAGGCTCTGTCTCATCTGATACATCGGTAATTCTATATCTTGATTTAAGGGTGTCAAGCGTAAATATCGTTTCGGGGCTTCTCTTTCCGAGAATCCTGATACGGTAGATGTTTGACCTTCCGCGCCTTCTTATTTCATTTTCAATGATACCCTCAAGTTCTGTCGCTGTTGTATCTGTATTGACAGTAACTCGAAGCGGCACATATGATGCCGATGCTGCGGGTACGAATATTGTTTCTGTAAGAAGTCCTGTATCTGTATCGATATCTCCCTTAATGTAGCCATGCTCTCCGCCATCGCTCATCTCCTCAGGCTCAAGTCCGCCCGGATAATAAGCCTTGTCATCCGAAAGCATGTAGTAGCCCTTTCTTCCTCCAAGCGCCACATAGCTAAATGCCGAGAAATCGAGTTCGCCTGCCTTTTCAGGCTCCGGCTCGTAGAAAAGGGCTATCTTTGAATATCCCTCATTTGTGTCCTGCCTGCCTGCCATGAGAAGATCGCTCACGTTTGCCCTGTTACCAGTAAAGGACTCGGCATAAACAACTGTCTTAAGGGCCGGAATAATGATCTGTTCAGGTCTTCCGCTTAAGACATATCTCACGTTCTTAGCCCACTTAAAGCTTCTTACGGGGCTGTTTGACTTTATGCAGTCTGTTTCACCCGCAATTATCACAAAGGTAAGCTCCGGGTAAGCTGAGAAGATGTTATTAGCCTCTGCAAGCTCCGTGCTTACGGGTCTGTGTGCAAAAAGTCCGCCTGCAATGAGCACAAGCTGAATACCCTCAGCTGCCGCCTGATGGACGGTCTTCCTGAGGGTATCCGTAACTTCGATAATTCTTTCATTGCTCCATCTTCTTCCGCTCTCCGAGTGGATTCCGAGACGTGCATCGCTTAAATGAAGAAATTTCATAATCTTAAATTATAATTCGCATGTACCTGTTGTTCTCGGGAAAGGAAGGACATCACGGATGTTCTGCATTCCCGTAATATACATGAGTGCTCTCTCGAATCCGAGACCAAAGCCCGAATGACGAACTGAGCCGTACTTTCTTAAGTCAAGATAGAAGTCATAAGCCTTAGGATCAAGTCCAAGCTCCTCCATTCTTGTATAGAGCTTGTCAAAGTCGTCCTCACGCTGTGAGCCGCCCATGATTTCTCCAACTCCCGGAACGAGGCAGTCAACTGCCGCAACAGTCTTCTTATCCTCATTTTCCTTCATATAGAAGGCCTTGATTTCCTTCGGATAGTCTGTAAGGAATACAGGCTTTGCAAATACCTTCTCTGTGAGGAATCTCTCATGCTCAGACTGAAGGTCCATGCCCCACTTGATGTCATTGTTCTCGAACTCGCCGATATGCTGCTCAAGAATCTTGATAGCCTCTGTATATGGAAGTCTTACAAACTCAGATTCAACGATTGAGTTAAGTCTTGCAATAAGACCCTTCTCGATGAATGAGTCGAAGAAGTTCATCTCCTCCGGAGCATTCTCAAGCACATATCTGATGATGTACTTAAGCATCTCCTCCTCTGTATCCATAAGGTCTGTAAGATCTGCAAAAGCCATCTCAGGCTCAATCATCCAGAACTCAGCTGCATGACGTGTTGTGTTTGAATTCTCAGCTCTGAAGGTCGGTCCGAAGGTATAAACATTTCTGAATGCCATTGCGAAGGTCTCAACATTGAGCTGTCCTGATACTGTAAGGAAGGTCGGCTTGCAGAAGAAATCCTTTGAGTAATCAACCTCTGCCTCGGCTGCCTTTGCGATTCTGTCAAGGTCAAGTGTTGTTACCTGGAACATCTCGCCTGCACCCTCACAGTCACTTGATGTGATAAGTGGTGTGTGAACATATACAAACCCCTTCTCCTGGAAGTATTTGTGGATTGCATATGCGAGTACGCTTCTTACCCTGTAAACTGCCATGAAGGTATTTGTTCTGGCACGAAGATGTGGCATTGTTCTTAAGTACTCAAGTGTATGTCTCTTCTTCTGAAGCGGATAGTCTGGTGTTGAAGGTCCCTCAATCATAACCTCATCAGCCTGGATTTCAAAAGGCTGCTTTGCCTCAGGTGTAAGTACAAGTGTTCCCTTTACGATAATGGCTGATGCAACGTTGAGCTTTGAAACCTCAGCAAAGTTATCCATCTTGTCATGGTAAACGATCTGAAGTGTGTCAAAAGTAGATCCGTCGTTAAGCACGATGAATCCGAAGGTCTTTGAATCGCGGACTGAGCGTACCCAGCCGCCTACATGAACCTCTTTGCCTGCATAAGCCTCTGTGTTCTTAAATAATTCTTTTACTGTTACAAGCTTCTCCATTTTTAAAACTACCTTATCCTATATTTGCATATTCTGAAGATTCTTCAGCATTCTTAACCTGTTCCTCAAGCTCCTTTACCTTAGCCTCGGCTGCCTCAAGCGCTGCCCTGTAGGTATCAAGTCTTTCGGTATATTTTGCATCAATGTCTGCACCTGTCTGCACTGCAGTCACTGTGTCAAATTCCTTTAATGCGTCTGTGCATTTCTGGTTGATGTCTGTCTTCTGTGCCTCAAGATTCTTTAACTGCTCATCAAACTCATCGAGTCCATATGTAGCCTCGCTTCTGTCATTTGAGATTCTCTTTTTGGCATTTTCAATATTCTTCTTCTCGCGGACAATGTCATCAAGTGTGTTCCTTACCTTCTTAAGGGCATGCGGATCCTTACCCCTTGTGAGTGAGAAGATAAGCACATAGATGAATGCAAATACTGCATCAAGTGCCGCAAATACGATATATTTAAGAATCTGTCCCCTAATAAACCAGGTAACGATGAACGGTATTCCAACGAGGAACACAAGTGCCATTAAGGCAACAAGAACAAAATCAAGTGCATGAGACGGCCTGAAGAACCTGTGATATGTAAGGCTTCCGCAATATGCTGGAAGTGATGCTGCCTTAAGCTCGTTTGAAACCTCTCCCTTTAAGGCCTTGATTCTCTCCTTGCTTGGATTTGTCTCATTCTCAATGCGGCTCTTCACCTCATGGTTCTTCTTATTCTGTCTTTCCTTATTAACCTCGCGGATCTTAGCTTCGACATCCTTGATTTCCTTACCAAAGGCAGCCTCAATCTTGTTTCTTTCATTCTTTATTGTGCTGTCCTTTTCCTTTTCGAGGTTTCTCTCAATCTGGCTTAAATCTGAGGCAGCCTTTCTGACATTGTCTCTCTCAGTTTCAAGCTGTGTCTTTAAAGCCCTTACCTCTTCCTGTGTCATCTGGCTCATAATTCTCCTCCGATTTTTGCTGCGATTTCCTTCTGCTCCTCAGGATCAGACTGACCCGGTGTCCAAAGCGGAAGTGCATTGTCGCCCTCATGTCTTGGAATCACGTGAAGATGGAAATGCGGTACTGTCTGTCCTGCAGCAGCCTCGTTATTCTGTACAAGGTTTACTCCGTCAGCATTCAATGCCTTCTTTGCAGCCATTGCAATCATTTTTGCGACTGGCATTACACGCTTTGCATACTCATCATCAAGCTCATAGAGATTAGCAAAGTGCTCCTTTGGGAGAATCAGTGTATGTCCCTTTGCTGCAGGCGAAAGATCGAGTATTGCACGGAAGTACTCATCCTCATAAACTGTGTTTGACGGTATCTCACCATTAGCTATTTTACAAAAAATACAATTGCAGTCTTTCATATGTTTCTGTCTCCTTTCGGCACTATCCCTATGTTAGCCATTATATCCCACACTTCGGGCATTTACAACAAAAAAAGCCTCAAAAGTGCCCCGAAAGTCTCTTTAAAGCCTCTTTGACTGCATAAAAATGCAAAAAAAATCGAAACCCGTTAAGGCTTCGACCTGAGTGACGCGGACGAGAATCGAACTCGTGTTACCACCGTGAAAGGGTGGTGTCTTAACCGCTTGACCACCGCGCCATATTCTTTTTCTAAATGACTCAGCCCATTCGCACTCCACTACGTTTCGTGCTCATGTCCTATACGCCATTTTTACTAAATGACCCAGTACATTCGCATTCCGCTTCGCTACATGCTCATGTCCTGCGGTCTGCTAGACGCAGACCTTACTCATAAGTCTCCGCAAAAATGCGCGAGCGCTTTTTGCGTCCCCTTATTCGTATGTCGTTTAGTTAACGCCCCAACACGGACTTGAACCGCGGACCCCCTGATTAACAGTCAGATGCTCTAACCGACTGAGCTATTGAGGCACT
>JAUNDA010000060.1 GCA_030526295.1 Eubacteriales bacterium | reverse complement strand
TATGGTTAGTGTGGTTAGTATGGTTAGGTTGGATGCAGTAACAGGTGGATTAGAATAAGGATATGGGAAGATACAATTTTATTACAGGACCTGCGGGAGCGGGCAAATCAACATTCATATATGAAACGCTTACTGAGCAGGCGGTGAGGGAGCCGGGAAAAAGGTTTTATCTTTTTGTGCCGGAGCAGAATACACTGAAGGCACAGCAGGAAATCATCAGGCGTTCCAAAAGACATGGAATGCTTAATCTTGACGTGCTTTCGTTTACGCTTTTAAGCTACCGTGTATTTGAGGAGCTTGGAATAAGAAAGCCGCAGGTGCTCGATGACGTGACAAAGTCGGTGCTCCTTCGAAAGACACTCGGCGAGGTAAAAAACGAGCTTCTGGTATATAAGAATAAGATCAACAGCCCTGGCTTCATAAGCCAGCTTAAGTCTCTTATCAGCGAGTTCTCCCAGTATGAGGTAAAGCCAGAAAGCCTTAAACAGTATGCGGAGAAAGCGGACGAGGATTTATTAAAGGGAAAGCTTAACGATATAGCATTAATTACAGGGCGTTTCTTTGATAACCTCCATCTTAATGAGGGCAATGCAATCCCTGAGGAAATCCCGGAGCTTCTTATAAAGTATTTAAGTAAGTCAGGGCTTCTTGACGATGCAGTAATTTATTTTGACGGATATACGGGTTTTACACCGGTACAGCTTGATATCATTGAGAGAATCCTTCCAAAGGCGGCTGAGTGCCATTTTGCAGTTACCATTGAAAGAAACGAAAAGAGCAGGAAAAATGGTCACTTTACTGATCTTTTCGCATTCTCGAGGGAGACAATAAACCTTGTGACAGATACGGCAAGCCGTGCCGGAGTGCTTAAGGATGATGACATCGAGCTTGATGAGGCTAATCCGCATGGCAGCTTCAAGAAGAGCCGTAATCCTGTCAACGAGGCAAAAATCTATTATGCCCCGGACCCTGTAAGCGAGGTAAGGTTTCTCGCAGCTGACATAAGGGAAAAGGCTGTAAGCGGCAGGGCAAGGTATCGTGACATGGCGGTCATTTTGTCTGACATCGCCGGCTATAAGGAAATTGTAAAGAGGGAGTTTAAGGTACAGTCAATTCCTCTTTTTATAGATGACAAGGAGCCTGCGACCTCCTCGCCCGTTATTGAATATGTAAGGTCTGCACTCAATGTGATTAAGGAATCCTATGAATATGAGGATGTAATCACATTTCTTCGTAATGAGTACGTAACAGGCAGGGAATCGAGGGAGATACTTGATATTTTCGATAATTACCTTCGCGAGACGGCAATTAATGGCAAGGGAAAATACCACGAGGACTGGTCGGAGTATGAGTGGATACCAAAGGGCTATGACATAAATATACTTGAGGATTTTAAAAAGGAAAAATTCGATGGAATCTTTAAGCTTCATGAGGGACTTCTCTCTGGTGCCCTGATGAAGGATAAGTGCGAGGCACTAAAGGAGTTTCTCGTAAACGGCATGGAGGCGGTAGATGAAGCCACAAAATATGCCGGGGAAGACACCAGGGAAGACGGTGGTAGAGATACCGGAGAAGAGAAAGAAAAAACAAAAAGAGAAGATAAAGAAGAAGCGGAGAAATTCGCAGGGGAAGAAACCGGGGACGGCACAAGCGAAAAAATAATGGGTAAGACCATAGGGGAAGCTGTCTTTGAGGAGCATCCTGAGGACAGGAGGTTCGTGAACCTTACATTGTCATTCCTTGAAAGTATTTCAACGCTTCTTGGCAGTGAGAAGGTTTCAATAGCGGAATTTACAGACATCATCGAGGCAGGACTTATGGAGATGAAGGCCGGAAATATCCCGGCTACCCTCGATATGGTAACAGCAGGTGATTTAAGACGAAGCAGGTTTGATAACATCAAATACCTCTACGTGGTAGGTGCTAATGAGGGAAAGATTCCTGCTACCGTTACGGGAGGAGGCCTCTTTACTGATAATGAAAGACAGGCACTTCTTTGTGCAGGTCTTAAGATGGCTCCCGATGATATTCATGATACGGCAATCCAGAATTTCTATCTGTACCTCTTTATGAATAAGCCATCGGAGGAGCTTATCATCACATATCCGATTACAGACAGGGACGGAAGAAGCATTAAGCCTGCGGTAATCCTTAAGGACAGGTTAAAGAGCGAGCCCGGAAAAAGGGGAGAAAAGCTTCCTGAGCTTATTCCGACAACGCTGGAAAGCGCACTCAACCTTCTTTCAAATACAATTCTTAACGAAGGAAATGACAGCAAAAAGGCAGCGGTTATAGCAGAGGTTATCGACTCGGCAAGGTGTGGGGAAATCATAGAAAGCTCAAAGCTCGTTCACACAGATGAGAAGCTTAGTGCCGAGAGTGCACTTGGCATTTATGGTGAGACCCTTAACGGCTCCGTATCAAGGCTTGAGGAATTTGAAAGGTGTCCGATGAGGCATTTCCTAAGATATGGACTCAGTCTTCGTGAAAGAAGGTCATACGGCCTTGAGAGGGTTGACATCGGAAACCTTTACCACAGCTCACTCGATAAGTTCTTTAAGAAGCTTAAGAGTGATTCTAAGGACATAAAGAAATTAAGTAAAGAGGAGCTCGAGCTCTTTATCATGAAGGCAGTCGATGAGGCAGCGGGTGATTACCGCGGCAATGTGTTTAACGATTCGGCAAAGAACAAGTTTGTGAGAAATACTGTTGAGAGAACGTTAAAGAGAACGGTTTTCACGCTTTCTGACCAGCTTAAGGCAGGTGATTATGCCGTCATTGACACCGAGAGAAAGTATGTTGTTTCGGAGCCGCATCTCGAGCTTCATGGAACAATCGACAGAATCGATGAATCACTTACGGATGACGAATCTGGAATCTTTGTAAGCGTCATCGACTATAAGACAAGGAAAACTGAAATTGACCTTACTAAGATTGCAAACGGCATTTCGATGCAGCTTCCGACATACCTTAAGGAGGCAATGGCAATAGCAGGCGTAAAGGGAAAGAGGGTAATTCCTGCCGGTATGTATTATTACCATGTTGATGATCCGGTGCTTGATGTCACTGAGGCTTCAGCAGGAGAAGAGGCCATAATGGATAAGCTTACGCTTAATGGTCTAACGCTTAATGATTCGGAGGCACTTAGGCATATCGACCATATGCTTATGGATAAGGGCGTAAAGTCAAAGGTAACGGGACTTAAGATTGCCAATAACGGCAGGATAACAGGCGGAAAGATAGCATGCGAGGAGGAGTTCTACGGCATGCTTGAAAACACAAGGCAAATCATGAGGGATGATGCCGGAAGGATCCTTAATGGTGAAATCAGGGTACACCCATATGAATACAAGCAGGAGAGCGGCTGTGATTACTGTCCATACAGTGCAGTCTGCAGGATAGACAGGAAAATTCCAGGATTTAAGAAGAGAAGAATATCAGACTATAAGAGTGATGAAGATTAATGAACAGTTAACAAAGGAACAGCAGGAGGTTGTGCTCCACAGGGGCGGAAATCTCATCGTAAGTGCAGCAGCGGGCTCTGGAAAGACGCGCGTTCTTGTTGAGCGTATTATCGGAATGCTTCTTGATGATGAAAATCCGGTTTCCCTCGACAGGCTTATTGTAATGACCTTTACAAAGGCTGCCGCAAACGAGATGAAGACGCGTATAGCTGAGGCAATCGACGAGGCGCTTCTCGACGAAACACTCTCAGAGGAAATGAGGGTTCATTTAAAGAGCCAGAGGATAATCCTTCCAAGGGCGCGTATCAGCACGATTGACAGTATCTGCCAGGGACTTATCAAGCAGCATTTCCAGGAGCTTGACATTGACCCTGGCTTCAGGGTGGCTGACGAGACGGAAATAAAGCTCTTAAAGTCCGATATCCTCGACCATATGCTTGAAAGGCATTATGAGGCGGGTGACGGATGGTTTCTTAAGCTGGCTGAGGCATTTGACCTTAAGAATGTGATTTTGGAGGCCTTTGATAAGGCTGAGACAAAGGCATGGCCCGAGAGATTTCTTAATGAGGCCATGAGTGACCTTATTAAGGAGTCCGAGGGAAGAGTCGAGGAGACAGCCTGGTTTGACAGGCTTCTTAAGGAGGTTGAGGGAAGTGTTAGGTACTGCATGAGCATGATGCAGGAGGCAAGGGAATGCTGCACATGCGTTGGTGGATGGCCGCCTTATATTCCAGCCGTTGATGAGGTAATTAAATTTGCGGAAGGAGTGGCTCGGATTTTTGATGAAGAGGGTACCGGAAACCGCGAAAAATACGAAAAGCTTTACGAGGTTGCAGGCAGCTTTGAAAGCTCGAGGCTTTCAACTGCCAGCGACAAAAATAAGAGCGATGCTGAAAAAGCAAATAGGAAAAGGGCAAAGACCTTAATTGATGAGGCAAGGGGAATCCTTAAGGCCCTTCCAAATAAGGCTCCGTATGATTTTTCATCAATGGAAACTGGAGTCAGAAGAAGTGCCGAGCAGCTTAAGGAGCTTATCAATCTTATCCTTGAGTTTTCACAGATTTTCAGTGAGAGAAAACGTGACAGAAACATCGTGGACTTTTCGGACCTTGAGCATATGGCACTTAAGCTTCTTTATAAGGAGGAGAATGGTGAAATGGTGCCGACCGAGTTCTCGGAGGCCATCTCACGCGAATATGACGAGATATTAATCGATGAGTACCAGGACTCAAATGACATCCAGGACATGCTTGTCGAGGGATTAAACCGCGGTGAAAATAAGCATGCATTCATGGTTGGCGATGTTAAGCAGTCAATCTATGCCTTCAGGGAGGCTAAGCCCGAGCTTTTCATTAAAAGATGCGAGACTGAAAAGAGAATCGACCTTAACATGAATTTCCGTTCAAGGCCTGAGGTTATTAATACGGTTAATGACATCTTTAGGGACATCATGAAGAAGGAGCTTGGCGGAATCGACTACGATGAGGCAGCAGAGCTTAAGCCTGGCAGAAGGGGAATTGAACCGGACCCCGAGCATAAGCTTAGATCCGAGCTTCTTTTATTAAATGATGATTCAAATCTTGGGGGACGTGATGGAAGAAACGGAACAGAGCTTGAGGCATTAATGATTGCAAGAAGGGTAAGCGAGCTTTCAAAGGATTACGAGCTTCGTGACATTGCAATCCTTGTAAAGACTGCGACGCATGTAAGCGAGCTTATTGACGCGCTTGCAGAATATGGAATTCCTTCATATTTTAACTCGGGAAAGGGATATTTTGAGTCGACTGAGGTAAAGCTCATGCTTTCATACCTTAATGTCATCGACAACCCGAGAAATGACATTGACCTGGCGGCAGTACTCAGATGTAAGGCCTTTGGAGACTTTAATGACGATGAGCTTAGTGCCATAAGGATTACGGGCAGGAGTCAGAATAAGGAGCTGGATTTCTATGACTGCCTTAAGCTCTATGCAGAGAAAAATGAAAAGGCAGCAGGCTTCCTTGAGACGTTAAACCGCTACAGGGACCTTTCATCGAGACTTAAGGCACATGAACTCATTGACCTTATTTTCAGGGAGACGGGCTTCTACAATAACGTTAGTGCGATGAATGACGGTTTAAGGCGCCAGAAGAACCTCGACAAGCTCCTCGAGAAGGCTGAAAACTACAGTGCCGGTTCATACCACGGACTTTTTAACTTTAACAGATACATAAGCGAGCTTAAGAAGATAGACGAGGACCTCGGTGAGGCATCGGCTGCGGCAGAGGGCGAAAACATTGTAGGAATCACGACAATCCATAAGTCAAAGGGTCTTCAGTACAAGATTGCCATCGTGGCATTTACAGAGAGCCCCTATAATAAGGATGACCTCAAAAAGAGGGTTATGATTGACAATGATTACGGCTTTGGCTGTAACTTTATCGATACGGAAAACAGAATAAGCTATAAATCGGCCAAGCTTGAGATGATTAAGCTTAAGAAAAACCTCGATATTTGTGCCGAGCAGCTGAGGGTTCTCTATGTTGCACTTACAAGAGCGGAGGACAAGCTTATCATTGCGGGCCGTAAGAATACGACAGACATGAATGATGACTCGCTTCCGATTGATAAGAAGGTTGATGAATGCAACAGCTTCCTTGACCTTATTTTAAAGAGCAGGGCCTTCTCGTGGTCTCAGGTTACAACCTATGAGCCGCTTCAGGTTATTCCTGAGGAGCTTATGACAGGTGAAACCGAAGCTGGGGAAGAGAAAGCCTTTGACAGTGCGGCCTTCAGGGCGGGTCTCGTTGAAAATCTTGGAAAGAGCTACGCATACGAGGCAGACATCACCTTAAAGCCAAAGGCATCAGTATCAGAGCTTAAGGCAGCTAAAATTGCGATGTTTGACGAGGAATTCGTTGAGACACTTGAAAACGAAAGGGCAGTTAAGGAGGGAGACGGCTCAATGGGTGCACAGTTTGGTACGCTTGTGCACAGGGCCTTTGAGCTTCTTAATTATGAGAATCCTGGCGAGGGCCTTAAGGAAAGACTTATCGGAGAGTGCTATGACGAGGAGATGGTAGACAGGGCACTGGGCCATATCGAAAGCTTCAGGGGAACAGAGCTCTTTAATGTAATGAAGGATGCTGCACTTAAGGGTATTCTCAGAAGGGAGCAGCACTTCATGGTGGGTCTTCCTGCATGTGAGATGAACCCGGGTAAAACTGACTCCGAGGAGCTTCAGTTACTTCAGGGTATCATCGATGCCTACTGTGATTATGACGACGAGATTTATCTTATAGATTACAAGACCGACAATGTGGCTGATGATGAGGTGCTTATCAAGAGATATGCACTGCAGCTTGAGCTTTATGCAAAGGCACTTGAGCAGCTTACGGAAAAGAAGGTAACTAAGAGGATTATCTATAGTACAAGGCTTAAGAAATCCATTGAGGTGTAAATCGAAGTCAATGTCGTACTGCCTTATTTGTTCCGAGGTATTCCCACTGCGGAAGAAAAAAGTAGTCACGTATTAAAAAAAGTGGTACACTAACAGTTTAAGAAACTATGGGTTTGCGGAAACACTAAATTCATGCCGCAAACAAAGGAGGATTAAAAATGAAAGAGTTTTCATTGGCAATCGTCGGAGCAACAGGAGCAGTCGGAGAGCAGCTTCTTAAGTGTATCGACGAGAGAAAGATACCGTTTAAGTCATTAAAGCTCCTTGCATCGGCAAGATCAGCCGGCAAGGTTATCAATTTCCAGGGCAAGGATTATACAGTAGAGGAGACTACAGAGGAGTCATTTAGGGATGTTGATGTTGCTCTTTTTGCAGGCGGACCTGCATCTGTTGCTTTTGGACGTAAGGCAGCAGAGGGCGGCACTGTTGTAATCGACAACTCATCAACATACCGTTATGAGGATGATGTCCCGCTTGTTGTTCCGGAGGTTAACCCTCAGGACCTTGAGTGGCACCACAACCTTATTGCAAACCCGAACTGTTCAACAATTCTTCTTGTAACAGCACTTTACCCGCTTCATAAGCACAACAAGGTAAAGAGGGTTGTTGTATCCTCATACCAGGCTTGTTCAGGAGCCGGCAAGGAGGGAATGGAGGAACTCATCGAGCAGTCAAAGCAGGTGCTTAACGGTGAGGAAATCGAGCCAAAGGCATTCAAGTACCAGATCGCCTTCAACGTACTTCCACAGATCGACAAATTTGTTGAGGATGACTATACAAAGGAAGAGATGAAGTTTGTATGGGAAACCCACAAGATCATGGACAAGGAAGTTGGCGTTACTCCGGTAGCAGCAGTAAGAGTTCCGGTTATCAGGAGCCACTGCGAAGCTGTTTACGCTGAGTTCGAGAACAAGATGACAGTCGAGGAGGCAAGACAGTACCTCGGTGAGGCATCATGGGTTAAGCTTCAGGATGACCCGGCTAACTTCGTATATCCGATGCCTATCACATCATCAGATACAGACTTTACATACGTAGGACGTATCAGACCTGATATTGTAAACGAAAAAGCTCTCAATATGTGGATTTCTTTCGACCAGATTCGAAAAGGTGCTGCAACAAATGCAGTTCAGATCCTCGAGGAACTCATTAAGAGAGACCTTCTTTTTAAGAACAGATGATTACAGGCGAGTGGCAGGAAGCCCTGAGGGATGAATTCAGGAAGCCGTATTACAGGACACTCTATGAAAGGGTTTCATATGAGTATTCCCACAATACGGTTTATCCGCCGTCCGATGAATTATTTAAGGCCTTCGAGCTTACACCGCTTGAAAGGGTAAAGGTTGTGATTCTCGGACAGGACCCGTACCATGAGCCTGGACAGGCTGAGGGACTCTGCTTTTCCGTTAAAAAGGGAGTGGAGATACCGCCCTCACTTAAGAATATATACAAGGAACTGGAGATGGAGTATGGATTTAAGGCTCCAGACCACGGTTCGCTTGTAGGGTGGGCAGAGCAGGGAGTGCTGCTTCTTAATACACTCCTTACGGTCAGGGCTCATGCCGCATTCTCGCATAAGGGCATAGGCTGGGAACAGTTTACCGATGCATGCATAGAGGCAGTAAACAAGGTAGACAGGCCTATCGTATTCATGCTGTGGGGAAAACCCGCAGGTGAAAAGGCAGCAATGCTAAACAATAACAAACATCTCGTATTAAGATGTCCGCACCCAAGTCCTCTTAGTGCTTCAAGGGGATTTTTCGGATGTGGCCATTTCAAAAAATGCAATGAGTTTCTTATCGCTAACGGTGAGGAACCCATAGACTGGGAGATCAAATGAACATTATCGAAATATTAAAGGCAATCGTTTTTGGTATTGTCGAGGGACTTACAGAGTTCCTGCCGGTTTCATCAACAGGTCATCTTATCCTGCTTGACAACCTCTGGCCAATCGGTCAGGGAGATGAATTCTTCAACATGTTTAAGGTTGTTATCCAGCTCGGAGCCATCCTTTCCGTTGTTGTTCTTTACTGGGAGAGGCTGTGGCCGTTCTCAAAGAGAATGACAGTTAAGGAAAAGAGAGCCATCTGGCGCCTTTGGGGAATCATCATCATCGCGATTCTTCCGGCAGCCGTAATCGGACTTCCGTTTGACGATATCATCGATTCGTACCTTTCAACACCGCTTGTAATTGCGATTACACTCGTTCTTTACGGTATCGCATTTATCGTAATGGAGATTAGTTTTAAGGGTAAGGACCAGCCAGTTAAGAGCCTTTCTTCAATTTCAAACAAGACTGCTCTTTTCATTGGTCTTTTCCAGTGCCTTTCACTGATCCCCGGAACAAGCCGTTCAGGTGCTACAATTCTCGGCTCAATGCTTCTCGGTCTTTCAAGAACAGCGGCTGCAGAGTTTTCATTCCTTCTTGGAATCCCGACAATGATCGGAGCAAGCGGACTAAAGCTTGTTAAGTATTTTATTGAAGGAAACGGCTTTACTGGCGGACAGCTTGTGATTCTCATCACATCCTTCGTGGCATCGTTCTTTGTTGCAATGCTTGCGATAAAGACCTTCCTCGGATATATCAAGAAGCACGATTTCAAGATTTTCGGTATCTACAGAATCATTCTCGGTATCGTTGTTGTTCTCTTTTTCTACGTTATTAAGTAAGAAGTGGGTAAGTTTGTTGTAGGAATATCGGGCGGAGTGGACAGCTCCGTTGCCGCATATCTTTTACTTAAGGCCGGCCATGAGGTGGTTGGCTGCCGTATGCGTACATATGACACCGATGCCTCTAAAATCGAAGAGGAGTCGGCTGAAGTCATCTGCAGGACACTTGGAATCCCGCTCATAACCCCTGATTTTAGGGATGTATTCATGCATGAGGTTATTGAATACTTTGCGAATGAATACAGGGAGGGAAGAACCCCGAACCCATGCTGCATATGTAACCGAAGGGTTAAATGGAACATGCTTATGAAGAACCTTGAGGAAACTGGGGCAGACTATGTGGCAACCGGCCACTATGCTGAAAGCGTTTTTGAAAACGGACGGTATGCCATTAAGAGGGTTCCTAATGAAAAGGACCAAAGCTATGCGCTTTATAATCTTACACAGGACGAGATAAGGCTTACACGCTTCCCGCTTGTTGGCTACTCAAAGGATGAGATAAGGAAGATGGCGGCAGAGGCAGGCCTTCCTACTGCAAACAAGGCGGATTCAATGGATGTATGCTTTATCCCCGATGGCGATTATGCAGGCTTTCTTAAGGAGAAGGCGGGAATAGAGGATAAGCCCGGAAACTTCGTTGATATAGACGGAAACATCCTCGGCCCCCACAGGGGAATAACGAACTTTACGGTTGGACAGCGAAAGGGCCTTGGAATAGCCCTTGGCAAGAGGGTGTTTGTAAAGGAAATAAGACCCCTTACAGGAGAGGTTGTTCTCGCAGATGACTGCGATGTATTTACTGATGGTATCCTCATAAAGGATGTCAATTTCCAGCTTGTGGAGAGTGACACAATCGAGTCACCCTGCATAAGGATTAGATATGCAGATAAGGGAGCTCCAGGAATCATGAAGAGGGAGGACGATGAAACCTTCAGGCTTTCCTTTGAAAGACCTGTAAGGGCAGCGGCTCCCGGACAGGCAGCTGTGCTCTATGATAATGAGGGAAGAATCCTCTGCGGTGGCACAATTGTCTGATTGTTTTTCTTATTAATAAGTGCGGTATGAAGAAAATCAAAAAGGTAAACACAAAGAAAAAAACGTTTGGCGTATGCATGTCTTTAGTGGCTATGTCATTTATGCTTCTTTGCGCCTGCTCAAATGGTGCAGATTCAGCTGAGAATAAGGACAGGCTAAATGGACAGAATGCAGCGGGCAGTGAAGCAGAGTCTCCTGTTAATACGCAGGGCAGTGCCATTGAAATCTCAATTGTTTCAGAAAAGGAAACAGAGACAACGGTAGTGGCAACACTTGCGGCCGTAAAGACAGACAGCACAATGCAGGGACCAGGTCAGGAAATCCCTGCTGGACCTGGAATTGCAGTTGAGACAGAGGGCGCCGGAATAGTAGCACCTGGAGCTTCTGGAGGAGATATTAAGACTAAAAACGGTTACGCTGACAAGTCCGAGATAGGCATTAACAGCGCATGGAAATATGCCGACTTTTCCGTAATCAATTCAGGAAAGGCCATCATGTATACCGCAAAGACAAACCGTAAGGATAAAATCGTTGCGGTCAATGCGGGACACGGTACAAAGGGCGGAGCGTCACAGAAGACATATTCGCATCCCGATAAGACTGGAAAGGTTACAGGCGGTACAAATGCAAACGGTGCAGTCATGAGTATGTGCGTTTCATCGGGAATGACCTTTAAGGACGGCACACCGGAGGCAAAGGTTACGCTCAAAATGGCACAGATACTTAGGGACAAGCTCCTTAACGCAGGCTATGACGTTCTTATGATTAGGGACGGCGAGGATGTGCAGCTTGACAATGTCGGAAGAACCGTCATTGCAAACAATACGGCAGACATCCATATTGCACTTCACTGGGACGGCGACGGACTTGATAAGATTAAGGGCGTTTTCTATATGTCAGTACCGGATGGTCTCAAGAACATGGAGCCTGTAAAGACATACTGGCAGCAGCATGAAAGGCTCGGAGACGCACTCATTAAGGGACTTGAGACTGAAATTGAGGGAATTAAGGTATGGAACTGTTCGGGCCACGGACAGCTCGATACAGACCTCACACAGACAAGCTATTCGACGATTCCTTCTGTTGACATTGAGCTTGGAAACCAGTGCTCGGATCACAGTGACGCAATGCTAAACCGTGAGGCGGACGGTATTCTCAGGGGAATTGATTTCTTCTTTTCGAATTAATCAAAGGTAAACGGAAAAACACGTGGTTTGCATAGTGTGATTCTGATTTAAAGCATAATTATTGCGGCGTCTTAAGCCGAAATCATAAAGACCATAGGATATTACATAAGCGGGAGACTTTAGTTATGGCAATCGACAGAGTAAGAGAGTATTTTAAACAGTTTGGTATTGAAGACAGGATTATGGAGTTTCCGGTATCGAGTGCCACGGTTGAGCTTGCAGCCGTTGCTGTTGGAACGGAGCCAAGAAGAATAGCAAAGTCAATGAGCTTTATGCTCGACGAGGGACCGATTGTTGTTGTGGTTGCCGGTGACGCAAAGGTCGACAACAGAAAGTTTAAGGACACCTTCCACAAAAAGGCAAAGATGCTTACATATGAGGAGGCAGAGAACCTAGTTGGACATGCACCGGGCGGAGTTTGTTCCTTTGCCGTTAACGAGGGAGTTAAGTGCTACCTCGATGAATCACTTAAGAGATTCGAGACTGTATTCCCGGCATGCGGTTCATCAAATTCTGCAATCGAGCTTACGCTCCCGGAGCTTGAGAAGTATTCATGCGGTCCTGCCACATGGGTTGACGTATGCAAGCTTCCAGAGGAGCAGAATGCATAACCATTCAAAAAAAGTATGATATCCGAAATAAGATATTTTTCGGATATCAAAAATTTGAAGATTTTCAGTGTAAAATTTGTGAAAAATTTATTCTGGAAATTTACAAATAAGGCTTGCGTTTTGAATTGGAATTTGATAGAATTCTCTGCGGTAATAAAATGAAGGGGAATGAAGGGTATGAAAGCAGTTGTTTCTATAGCTAAATTAAAGGCTTCTGAGACAGGCGTTCTGTTTCTTTCTTCACAGACTCATTCTTTTTCATCATTAATATTCTCAGCAATTGACTAATCACCTTTATCGGTGATTATTTTTTTGCGAAAACGAAAGGAGTTATCATGAGCAACACAAATGAACCAATCTACGATGCAAAGAAGCTCGGCACAGGAAAAGTAGCGGTTCTCGGACTTCAGCACATGTTTGCTATGTTCGGAGCAACAGTACTTGTACCGATCATCACAGGACTTTCAGTACCTGTAACACTTCTCTTTGCAGGTCTTTCAACACTTTTTATGCACCTTGTAACAGGCAATAAGGTTCCGGTATTCCTCGGATCATCATTCGCCTTCCTCGGTGGATATGCAACAGTAAAGGCACTCGGTGTTGAAGCTTATGGTCTCACAGACAAGCAGGCACTTGTTTACGCTTGTGTCGGTGTTGCTTGTGCAGGTCTTCTTTACCTTGTACTTTCATTCATCTGCAAGGCAGTTGGATCAAAGAAGGTTATGAAGTTCTTCCCGCCGGTAGTTACAGGCCCGATCATCATTGCAATCGGTATGAACCTTGCACCTTCAGCTATCAACAACTGTGAGGTTAACTGGGTAGTAGCTCTTATCGCAATCGCAGTAGTTATCGTAGCTAACATCTTCGGTAAGGGAATGGTTAAGATCATCCCGATCCTTCTCGGTGTAGTGGCTTCTTATGTAGCAGCACTTATCATCGACCCGGCTACAAGAGCAGCAGTTGCAACATCAGTAGCAGGCGCTGACTGGTTCGGCTTCCCTGTAAAGGTTGAGGAGACAGTATTCTCACTCTTCGGAAACTGCGACACAGGTCTTCTTGTATCAGCAATCATCACAATCGTTCCGATCGCTTTCGCAACAATGATGGAGCACGTTGGTGATATCTCAGCTATCTCATCAACAGTAGGCAAGAACTTCATTGAGGATCCGGGCCTTCACAGAACACTTATCGGTGATGGTGTTGGAACAGCTATCGCAGCACTTTTCGGAGCTCCCGCAAATACAACATACGGCGAGAACACAGGTGTACTTGCCCTTACAAAGGTTTATGATCCGCTCGTAATCAGACTTGCAGCAGTATATGCAATCGTACTCAGCTTCTGTCCTAAGTTTGCAGCTCTTATCGAGGCTATGCCTACAGCTACAATCGGTGGTGTTTCACTTATCCTCTACGGAATGATTTCTGCAGTAGGTATCAGAAACATGATCGAGAACCAGACAAACTTCCAGAACTCAAGAAACGTTATCATCGCTGCTCTTATCATCGGTCTTGCAATCGGTATCGGATACTCAGCATCAGGCTCAATCAAGCTTGGAGCAGTTAGCCTCTCAGGTCTTGCAGTAGCATCAATCGTTGGTATCGTACTTAACGCAGTACTTCCGGGTGGAAGAGAAGAGTATGAGCCAAACAACCAGAACTCAGGTTCACTTGGCAAGTATTGATAAACTCGAAACAATCAGCATAACAAGGACCGTCTCAGTAAATGAGGCGGTCTTTTCAAATGCCGGATTTATGTGCAACAGGACTTTGGTTTTGGATTCGTCAGAGGACCGTTCGCGCTTAAGCGGAGCTTGGGTGCGCGAGGTCTCTCTGACGAATCCTTATTTAGAGATAT
>JAUNDA010000059.1:2872-14304 GCA_030526295.1 Eubacteriales bacterium | reverse complement strand
CAGCTGCTGAGACAAAGGCAGAGGAGCCTGCTACAGAGGTAACAGACAGGATCAATGTTACTAAGCTTACTGATTATCTCTATGAGGTAACCATGGATGATTATGAGCAGTACTATGATGTAGCCATGGAACGTATAAAGAAGAGATTTAATATCGGAGGATGCTCTTCTGTACAGAACGGAAAGATCCGTGGTAGAAACTACGACTGGACATATGACAATGCATCAAGCTTCGTTGTACGTGTTCCTGCAGCAGAAGGCAGACACGCAAGCGTTGGAATTGCAGCGGCAGCAGCCCTTACCGAGGAGCAGATTCTGGCTGGTGAGGATAAGGCAGCGATTCTTTCCAAGGCTTATACGACACTTGACGGAGTTAACGATGCAGGCCTTGCCATCAACATCAATGTTGTAAACTACGAGGAAAAGGGCAAGTTCAAGATGAGAACTGAGGACCCGTCTGATGATATTTTCCCGATCTTTGTCATCAGAAAGGTTCTTGACCAGGCAGGAACTGTTGAAGAGGCACTTGCCATGATGGACAAGATGGATGTAATGTCACTTGGAACAGAGGATGAGGCTCATTTTATGCTTTCAGGTAAGACAAGTGCAACAGATGATACCTTCAAGACAGTTGTAGTTGAATACGTTCCTGATGCAAAGGGTGACTACTACATGAACGTCATTGAGAATTTCGTGGATGACAAGCCAATCATGACAAACTTCCATCTCACAGACTTTGACGGAACAGTAGAGAGCCTTACACCACATCCGATGGGCTATGAGCGTTACCTTCTTCTTTCAAAGAGCTTTGACCAGGGTAATACAGTGCTTGGTATGGCTGATCTTATGAGTAAGGTTTATTTCACAAAGAACTACGACCTTTACAAGGATAATTTCTGGTATTCGGAGTTTTCAAAGAATGCAGGACTTACACTTAAAGATGCAGGAGAGCCAAACCTTAACGGCGACATCAGCAGGGCGGGTGCTTATGCCGAGATAGTTGAGAAGGAAGTTAATAATTATCTTGCAAGAAGCAGGGATGGAGGCCCGAAGACATGGCAGACAGTGCATACCTCCGTCATTGACTGTGAGAATAAGACATTATCGGTTATTCCACAGGAAGGAAGAATAGCTTACACATATAGTGTTGAATAATGATTTGACGACTGATAAAATAGCTGGTGACAAATGCGTTTCCGCAGTGTCATCAGCTTTTTTTGAAAGGAAATCCTATGCCAGAGAAAAATCATAAAAATTTAGGCCCGGGACCGGCACCAAAGGTTATTAACAGGGGGAACATCCTGCTTCTTTGTGCTGCCATCTGTATTTTCACCGCTTTTTCCATATGGCTTTTTAAGGGAACCATTCGTGTGGTTCTTAACTCCTATGGAATGCTTCACTCAGGCTATGAGTCATATGACCTGTATGCCGATGAAATGGACGGCGGTTATGTTTCTGAAATTTATGTGGAGGAGCTTGATTACGTTCATGAGGGCGATTTGCTGTGCCGTATTTATGAAAAGGCTCCGACAGGAGAAAATAATGGTAAAGAGGAAAAATATGTTGATATTACCTCGCCATGGTCAGGCTTTGTGACTGAAATCCTTACAAGAAAGCGCTCCGAGGTTGTATCTTCAAACCCCATTATGCGTATAATGCTCTCGGAATATGAGCAGATAGACGGAGCAGTGGCATTTCTCGACGGAGAAGCCATCACTGAGCTTAACAGGGGAGCACGTGTGAAGATATCGGTTAAGGACGTTGAGGGAGGAAAAACACTCAGGCTTGACGGCTGTGTCGAATATATCAGTACACGTCCGATATCAAGAAATATTCTGACCTATGTTGTTGGAAAGGACGAAGCCGAGGTTTTCTACGAAGAGGGTGTTGACCAGTATCTTGTTAAGGTTATGTTTGATGAGGATGAACTTGAGAAGGCCTCAAGGCTTTACTATGGTCAGATTTGCAAGATAAGCTTTATAACGGTTGAAAAGCATCCGTATCAGGTATTTTTCGGTGAGTAAGCGGGAGATTAGAGATGGAATTATTTAGGAAAAGGGTTCCTGTCGTATTTCAAATCGAGGCCGCAGAGTGCGGTGCCGCTTCCTTATGCATGATACTTGCGTACTACGGGAAACATGTTGATCTTAGGGAAATGCGAGAGGAATGTCATATCTCAAGAGACGGAAGCAAGCTGAGCTTCATAATGGAAGCGGCCCGAAAATATGGTCTTGAACCCACGGCGTACCGTTCATTTCCGCAGCTTATCGGAAGAACACTGCCTCTCATTGCATTCTGGAAATTTTCACATTTTCTGGTGGTAGAGCGGATAAGTGAGAAGTGGGTTTATCTTGTGGACCCGGCAGAGGGAAGAAGAAGGGTAACAAAGGAAGAGTTCGCCAGGGATTTTTCCGGCGTTGTGCTGGAACTTAAAAAGACTGAAGAGTTTAAACAGGGAGGAACACCTGAGGATACACTTGCGCCCATAAGGGAAATGATTGGAAGCCAGAAGGCAGCGCTTTTGTTCCTTACATTACTTACATTAATGCTTAATATTGTGGGACTGGTACTTCCGATGTTCTCCACA
Organism: Eubacteriales bacterium; assembly: GCA_030526295.1. Lineage (GTDB taxonomy): Bacteria > Bacillota > Clostridia > Lachnospirales > Lachnospiraceae > Avilachnospira. The sequence continues at coordinate 11,718 of JAUNDA010000059.1, read as the reverse complement.
ATGTTTATAGATGTATATTTGCCCCATCTGGGTTCTATCAACCTGACGGGGTTCTTTGCCGCATTCCTTGCGGTTATTCTGCTGGAGTTTATCCTGCTTCATATTAGAAAACAGATAAGCCTTCGTTTTAAAAGAATCCAGTCAGCTTCCATGACCGGAAGGGTTATCGAAAAGCTTCTAAAGCTTCCTGCATCATATTTCGGAACAAGAAGCCATACTGTTATAGATATGAATCTCGGGGCAATTGAAAGCCTGACGGAGTTTCTCGTGACAAGGTTTGTCCCGCTTTTTTTGGACCTTTTGTTTTCGGTTCTTTATATTGCGCTGCTTTTTTCCTTTAGTGTAAGGCTTGCTGTACCGACACTGCTGATAACGCTTATTACAATTATCGTTATTCGCATCATGTTAAAATGGAGCGAGGACGCTGCGATTCGTTCACGCGGCCAGCTTAATGGCTTTATGGGTGCGTTTGTGCAAAGCGTAAGGCTTTTTGACTCCATTAAGTCAGTAGCACTTGAGGAGCAGTCATATATGGACATGATGAAGAAGTACAGCGGTTACCAGGATTCATGTCAGAATTCAAATAAGATAAGGTCTGTCATTCAGGCCATTCCTGCCACGCTACCGATGCTTTTGCAGATTGTTGTGATTTCCATTGGTGCCATTGAGGTGGTAAACGGAAGGCTTACCCTGGGACAGGTTCTAGCCTGCCAGGTTCTGGCAACCTCAATCTTTATGCCAATCATGAATGTTATTGCGGAGTTTTCATCCCTGCAGGGACAGAAGCTTCAGCTTAGTGCATTGCAGGATATTGAAAGGTCAAAAACCGAGCAGATTTTTGCTGAGGAAGAGTCTTCGGATGAAGAAGCTAAAGAGCTTACCGGAGAGGTATACTTTGATTCGGTAACCTTTGGCTATAACACTCAGACCACACCGGTTTTACAGAATGTTTCCTTTAGTATTGGTGAAGGGGAATGTGTGGCATTTGTCGGAGGCTCGGGATCAGGAAAGAGTACCATCCTGAGACTAATGGAGGGTTTATATGCACCACAGTCAGGACGGGTACTTATAGGTGGAAGAAGTCTTAATACCATTACTAAGAAGGAAATGTCAGAGGCTTTGGCCGTTGTCAGCCAGACACCGCAGCTTTTTGAGGGAACGGTACGTGACAATATTACACTTTTTGACAGAAGTATAAGCATTGAGGAGGTGGAGGCAGCTGCCAGGGCAGCCTGTGTATTTGATGCCATCGAGTCACATGCGGCAGGCTTTAATGAGGAAATCTCAACTGCGGACTGTTCCTTTAGTGGTGGCGAAATCCAGAGAATCATGATTGCCAGGGCACTTGTCAGAAGACCAAAGCTATTGCTTCTTGACGAGGCTACAAGCGCTCTCGATACAATTGTTGAAGAAGAGGTAATGAATAACATAAAGGCGCTTGGCATCACACTGGTTATAGTAGCACACAGACTTTCTGCCATAAGGGACAGTAAGACGATTTATGTTCTCGACAAGGGCGAGATAGTCCAGTTAGGTACCCATGAAGAACTGTCATCCGTTGAAGGACAGTATTTATCGCTGATTTCCACGGAGGAAGAGAATGGCTGATAGAAATAAGATGGATAAAAAGCATACCTACGATATTTTGTACGGAACTCTTCGGGGAACGCAGGAGGATATCCTGACGGACCGTGAGGATTCCTTTGCATATGCTTTCCTGCGTCTTACACAGATGGTTACCGGCTCGGCAGTACCTGTTGACGAGGCATATCTAAGAACCACGGAGAACAAGCTTGAGTACCTTAAAAACGTGGAGGGCGTCTATGCAGATTATTTTTCACTGGAGCCCGGATGGCATAAGCAGGAAATGAGTCCCTTTATGGGATTTTTAGGGGAAGAGAAAACCCCTGTACTTTTATATTGTAAAAATGACTGCTTCCATATTCTTTTTCCCCTCGATAATTCAGAGCAAAGGTTAACAGAAGAAACAGCTGGTAAGCTTGGCAGTGAGGCACTAATAATCCTTCCGCATGCGAAGAAGGAAATCAATAGCGGGGGACAGCTTCTTTTTGAGGCAGTTCGCAGAGAAAAAAAGGAATATGGTTTACTCCTTATCCTTATGATAGCGGCAAGCCTTATATCAGTGGCGGTTCCTCTCGTAACAAGCCACATTAACGGATTCCTGCTTGAGACAGAGGATATTTCTGGAATTGTGACAATTACCATTTCAGTACTCATCGGAATAATTGCCGGAGCACTCATTAATGTTGTAGTGGAAAGAACCAGAACAAGAATACAGACCCGTATGGATCATTTTCTTATGGGAACGATGCTCGACAGAACCATGAACCTGGAGGTGGAAACCGGAAAGAAGCTTTCGGGGCGTCTGATTACGCTGCTCATGCCGTTTATGGGCAGTGCCGGACAGCTTATTTGCTTTTCTGCGACCACACTCTTTTATCTTGTGCAAAGCCTCATAATTATGAGAATGACCTTTGTCTTCTGCCCTGACATCAAAGGCCCGATGTCCCTTGTGATAGTTGGAATGCTCATTGTGATTTCATTCTGGCAGTTTCTTGTTTACAGGAAAAATGTAAGGCTTCTCGAGAAGGATTCAAGGCTTTCAAGGGCAAGGCGTGAGATTCTTGACAACGTGGAGGCAATCAAAAGCTTCTCAATAGAGGACAGGATATTTTACAGGTTTGCTGTTTTTTATGATGATAAGATGTGCGAAGAGACAAGCGCCGGAGGCACGGAGCAGCTTATATATACGCTTGGAAAGCTTGCGGTAAGTATCGTAATGCTTTTGGCATTTCTTATGGTGGCAGGTAAGACGGATATGAACGCAGGTATTGTATCGGCAGTTCTTTCATCACTTACCCTCATGATGACTTACATAACCCAGCTTGTAATGGCTTCCTCCGAGGTTGTTCATGCCATTCCGCAGATGAAATTTGCAGATGAGCTTTTAAGGCTTCCTGTTGAAAATGCAGAAACAGGCGTGGAGGAAAAGGCCATCTCCGGCAGGATAGAGTTAAGAAATGTGTCATTCTCATATGAGCCCTCGGGAAAGCCAGTAATAAGGAACCTGAGTCTTGAGATTAAGCCAGGCGAGTACATTGGAATCGTTGGAAGCTCCGGCTGTGGAAAGAGCACACTGATGAAGCTTCTTCTAGGCTTTATGAAGCCTACATCGGGTAACATCTACTACGACAACGTGGATATTGAAAAGTATAACCTCAGGTCGCTTCGCAGACAGTTTGGAGTTGTACTGCAGGGAGCTCCCGTAATAAACGGAACTATCAGGAAGAATATCGGTCTCTCAGATGATGCTGACATGGATATGGTTCGCGAGGCGGCAGAAACAGCAGCTGTACGCGAGGATATAGAGGCCATGCCAATGAAATATAATACGCTGCTCTTTGGTGATGCAGAAACCATATCAGGCGGTCAGCGACAGCGTATTGCAATTGCAAGGGCCCTGATTCATAAGCCAAGAATTCTTTTCCTTGATGAGGCAACCTCAGCAGTTGACAATATTAACCAGAAGAGGATAAGCGACAACCTGAAAAAGCTTGGCGTGACGAGGGTTGCCATTGCCCACAGACTGTCAACAGTCATCCATTGCGACCGTATTATCGTCATGGATAAGGGTGAGATTGTTGAGGAGGGCACATATGATGAGCTGATGGCACTTGACGGAATGTTTGCAAGGCTTGCAAAGCGAAACCAGGTGGAGAAGCATTAGGCTCATAGTTTTTAATGTAATCGGACGAAAATTCCCGGTAAATCAGTTGCAGAGTTGTTACTGTGGCTTATTGGTCCGATATGTTGTATAATAATAAGACTAAAATTAAAAATAACGAGGTTTAAAATGAAAAAAACAGCCCTTGTAATAATGGCCGCAGGAATCGGTTCAAGATTCGGTGGCGGAATCAAACAGCTTGCAAAGCTTGGTCCGAATGGCGAGATCATTATTGATTATTCAATCCATGATGCTCTTGAGGCAGGCTTTAACAAAATTATTTTCATTATCCGTAAGGACATCGAGGCAGACTTTAAGGAGGTAATCGGAGACAGAATCTCTAAGATTGCCGATGTTGAGTATGCATTCCAGAGTCTTGACGACCTTCCAGAGGGCTTCTCAGTTCCTGAGGGAAGAAAAAAGCCGTGGGGAACAGGTCAGGCAATTCTTGCCGCAAGAAAGCTTATCGACTGTCCGTTTGCAGTAATAAATGCCGATGACTTTTACGGAGCAGAGGGCTTTAGAAGGGTTCATGAGTATCTTGTGAATTCATGCGATGAGACAAACAGTGTTCTCGATCTTTGCATGGCAGGCTATGTTCTTGGCAATACCTTATCTGAAAATGGTGCCGTTACAAGAGGTGTATGCTCAGTTGACGGGGATGGAAACCTCACAGACGTAAACGAGACCTTTGAAATCATTAAAAAGGACGGAATTGTTACAGGTCAGGATGAACAGGGTAATTCCGTAGCCCTTACAGAGGATGATGTTGTTTCTATGAACATGTGGGGACTTACACCTCAGTTTGTCAAGGCACTCGAGGTTAGATTCCCTGAGTTCCTTAAGGGAGCAGAGGGTAATCTTAAGGCAGAGTATCTTCTTCCACAGGTTGTTGGAGAGCTTGTAAAGGAGGGTAATGCAACAGTTAAGGTGCTTAAGACAAACGACAAGTGGTTTGGCGTTACATATGCAGAGGACAAGGAATATGTCCAGGCTGCATTAAAGGAACTTACAGACAAGGGAGTATATAAGGAGAAGCTTTTTGGCTAACAGTTCGAGGGCAAAAACTAAAGAACGGCTTAAGCAGAATGTTGTCGGCCCTGATACAAGGATTGAAAGAAAGCCCGAACGAAGCAGACTTCCGTTAATTTTGATTATCGCAGGTGTTCTTGCCGCTGTGATCTGCATACTGTTTGTTGTAAGACAGAGGATTTACAATGCCGAAGGGTATGGCGAGGTCTGGTCAAAGGACGTCGGCAGCGTCGGAGTTACCTTCCGTGGCTACACGGCATTTAATGATGGTGTAATCATGTATTCAAAGGACGGTGCCGAGTACATAGACAGAAAGGGAACCTCCATCTGGCAAAGAAGCTACCAGATGAGTGACCCCGTATGCGAGGTCTGTGGGAAATTTGCAGTTGTCGCAGACAAGGGTGGAACCTCCTTCTATATATTCTCCGACACGGGAAATACGGGTGATGCATCGACAACAATGCCAATCTCTAAGGTTGCAGTAAGTGAAAAAGGCCTTGTGTATGCTGTCTTAAGCGATAATGATGCCGGCTATATTTATGCCTACAGAAAAGACGGAACACCGATAGACATAAGTGTAAAGTCCGTGCTCAACGGAGACGGCTATCCTTATGACATCGCATGCTCACCGTCTGGTGAGCAGCTGCTCACATCATATATAAGCATAAATGACTCGGATGTTAAGGAGTCGCTTGTATTCAGAAACTTCGGAACGGTTGGACAGGAAAACGATGCCAAAAGAGTGGTTGGCGGATTCATGGACGAATTCGAGGACCACATAGTAACGGATGTGGCATTTGCAAACAATGAAAAATCACATGCCTTCTACGACGGAGGAATAGCCTTTTTCTCCACAAAGGTACTTAACAGTCCCGAGCTTTTATCGAAGGTAGAAATTGAGGAAACGATATTAAGTATTACCGACAGTACGGAGTGCACAGCCATTATCACTGAAAAGTCGGGAAATGATTCGAAAAAGACACTTCTGATATACGATAATAACGGAATTCAGACAGGTATGGCCGAGTTTAATCTTAATTATACGGGCTTTACCGCAGGCAAGAAAAATGTTGTGGTCTACGACCAGGATGATATATTTGTTTATTCATTAAACGGACGCAGGGTAGCAACACTTAGTTATGACGGAAAGATAACCTCACTTTCCTGCACTGACGGCTTAAGAGAGTTTATCATTTCCGAGAGCGGAAGGGTAGTAAGGATTAAGGCATCATAAGGAGGTTCATGATGAAGTACTGTATCGGAGTGGATGTGGGAGGCACCAGCATTAAGGCCGGTCTCTTTAAGGAGGACGGAACCCTTATTGAAAAGCTGTCCTGTCCCACTGTGCAGGGTGAAAACGGCATGCTTATATATGATGATGCCGTAAAGCTTATCGAGTCACTTATTGAGGGCAACAGTGTTGAGGACAGGGAGCTTCTTGGAATCGGTATTGATATGCCAGGCCCGGTTTATGGCGATGGAAGACTTGGTCAGTGCCCTAATATCGGGGTAATGGGAGGATATCCTGCAGCCGAAATCACAAGGAGGTTAAGGAAAACCGTCAGGGTTGAGGTTGTGAATGATGCCAATGCATCGGCGTTTGGAGAGATGTTTGCCGGTGCAGGAAAGGGATATGGTTCCATCTGTATGGTTACACTCGGAACTGGTGTTGGCGGCGGAATCATAAACGAGGGAAGCATTGTAACGGGAACCCACGGCGCAGGTGGAGAGATAGGACATATCTGTGTTGAGGATAACGAGACCGAATACTGTAACTGCGGCGGAAGGGGCTGCTGTGAGTTTTATGCTTCCGGAACCGGTATAATAAGGCTTTATAAGAGAATAAGGGCTACAGGTGATCCACTGAAGCCATACTCGGATGATGAACAGATAGCCGCTGAGGATGTGTGCATAAGGGCACGCGAGGGAGATGAGGCTGCGATAAAGGCCATCGACTTTGCAATGGAAAAGCTCGGAAAGGCACTGTCATATGTTACATATGTTGCAGATCCTGAAAAATTCATAATCGGAGGTGGTGTATCCGAGGCAGATGACCTGATTATGGACAGGATAAAGGAAAGCATAGAAAAATACACGCCCCTTATCAAGGAAAAGGGACGTGAAGTAATTAAGGCAAAGCTTGGTGCCGATGCCGGCATGTATGGTGCGGCAGGCCTTTGCGTTTACAGATTTTAATTCAATTAATTAATCAGCCTGTGGGAGCGTGAATGTAAATTCCGTTCCCACTTTTTCTGTTGAGACAACATCAATTGTCTCGTTGTGGTTTGAAATGATTTCCTTTACGATTGAAAGACCGATACCGTGACCGCGTTTGTCCTTACCCCTTGAGATATCAGACTTATAGAAGCGGTCAAAAACCTTTTTGATGGAGTCCTTCGGGATTCCTATGCCACGGTCCTTTACTGAAATACAAACCTTTTTCTGTCTTACGCTTGTTGATATCGTGATCTTTGAATCGTTATTTGAAAACTTAATGGCGTTATCTACGAGATTATAGAGAACACGCTGGATTTTCTCATGGTCGGCATAAACGAATTCCTCAGGTGCCTCAAACAAAAGCTCAAATCCGATATTCTTCTTCTGGCACTCATTTTCGGTTGATTCGCAGACATCGCGGATGGTTCTGTTAATGTCGAATTTTGAGCGCTTAAGCATTCCCTTTGAATCAAGCTTTCCGAGGGTAAGCATCTCCTCAGTAAGCTTTGTCAGACGGCTTGTCTCATTGATGACCCTCTGAAGGTATTTATTCTGAAGCTCTGGCGGAATTGTTCCGTCGAGAATTGCCTCAAGATATCCCTTTATAGAGGTAAGTGGGGACCTGAAGTCGTGAGATACATTGGAGATAAAGTCCCTTTGGTATTTCTCAAGGTCACTTTGCTCCTTGGCCATGTAGTTAAGTGTTGCCGCAAGCTTTTGCATCTCTGCTGAACCAACAAGCTCAACTCGGTAATCCATGTTACCCTTTGCAAATTCCTCAACACCCTCTGTTATCTTTCTTAACGGCTCCTGAACCGAAATCCTGAATACAATCAGGATAATAAAGGAAAGTACATATACCGCAAATGCGCTCCAAAGTACGATTTTCAGAATCTCAATCTCGTCCTTAAGCACCTGCGACATCTTTTTATGCATTACGATGTAGCCTACGATGTTGACACCCTCTGTGACGGAGGCAACGGTTGAAAGCATTTCATCGCTGAAAACTCTGTTATAGGTTCCATTTGTGTAGGCAACAGTCATGTCAGGGTCAAAGTCCTCAATAAGTGTGCCGGAACGTAAGAATTCGCTGTCAAAGGCTATTCTTCCCTCAGGATTAACAAGCCAGACCACGCTTCCCGTTACACGGCTGAGCCTTATAATCGAGGCCTTTGACTCATTTGACATCTTACTCATATAGAGCTTATCGGTATTAAAAATGTTTGTTACGGCGACGGCTTCCTCGTAAAGCTCATTGCCCGCTTTTTTCGTGAGATACGAACGAATTGCTTCGTCTGAGACTGTGGCGATAAAGAAGGCGGCAATCATACCGAATGCCAGATAACCTGCTATTAATTTTTGATAAAGATTTCTCTTATTCATATTTTGTTTACATTAGTATGCTATAAATTCGAATAGTTATTTTTTGTGATTTAACAAAATTCACACAGTCATTATATCTCATAACGCTGTTGAAAGATACAAAAATCAGCAATAATTCATGGGTGATAAAAAAGACAAAAATTTTATTTTTGAAAAGGTTCTCGGAAGGGAAATGACCTTTCCGAGAACGCTCAAATATCTTCTTGTAAGCCTTCTGTGCGGTATCGTGTTTGGTGGGTCAGCATTTGTTGTGTTCTATTTTGCAAATGAACATATGGCCTTAAACCGTAAGGCGGCAGTTGATGCAACAGAGACAGCTTTGGAAACAGAGACGTTTACAGAGCCTTCAGTGGAGGAAACGACTGTTCCGGAGGAAACAACACCTGAGGAAACCGCTGCCCCGGAGACGATGGAAACAGAGACAGAAACAGAGTCTGAGACTGAAACCTCAACAGAGGCTGTGACCGAG
>JAUNDA010000059.1:0-2862 GCA_030526295.1 Eubacteriales bacterium | reverse complement strand
ACGATTGAGGATGCCATTGAGATAATCAATAAAAATCTTGTTGAGGTATCCGTATCAGTATCAGAAACAACATGGTTTGACAGCACTGTCGAAACAAAAAAGACATATTCGGGAATCGTGCTTGAAAAGAATGAGGATGAAATCCTCATACTTACAATGATTAGTGTTGCGGATCCCTCCGATTCGATAAAGGTTAAGTTTGACAACGGCTTTGAGAGTGAGGCATTCATTAAGGGTAAGCTTCAGAGGGATAAACTCGTTGTTCTTTCCGTACCGGCAGCAGAAATGAGCGTTGTACATCTTATGGGCTTTTCACCATGTGAGATTGCAGAGCCCGAGGATATAAAATCAGGTGTCGAGTTCATAGCAGCAGGTTCACCGCTTGGTGTTGAAAAGACATATGATTTCGGAAATATCGGATATACCATCAAATATGAGAGCTCACTTGACGGAGCAGTACAGTGCTTCTATTCAAAGGTTGATGCCTCTGAGGAGTTTGGAACCTTTGCATTCGATCTTGACGGAAGGCTTCTTGGAATAGCACTTTCGAGTGATACACAGAAGATAATCGGAACAAGGTTTGTATATACAGGATCACTTACACGCCTCATTGATGACATGAAGAATGCTGAAACTTCATCATATATCGGAATCAAGGGCTCGAATATGATTAATCCACTCGGAGTGTATGTAGAGGATATCGACATGGACAGCCCTGCATATTTGGCAGGATTAAAGAAAGGTGATATAATCGTCGGTGCAGGCGAGAAAGCCATCAGTTCAAATGATGATCTCAATGCCTTTATGAGTGAGCTTAGGCCCGAGGAAACCGTGACTCTCAAAATTCTCAGAATGACGGCAAGAGAGGGCTTTGCTGAAATGGAAATGGAGATTACAGCAGCTGTACGATGACAAAAAACGAAGAATTTGAAATCTTAATAACAGATATTTCAGACGAAGGAGCCGGCATTGGTAAAACCAGTGACGGCTTTATTTGGTTTATAAAAGACAGTGTGCCGGGAGACAGGGTTCTTGCGGCGGCAACAAAGGTAAAGAAGAGCTACGGCTTTGGACGTGTTGTTAGAATAATTGAAGGGTCTCCGGACAGAATAGAATCCAGGTGTCCTGTTGCAAGACCATGTGGAGGCTGCCAGATACAGGCACTTGGCTATGATGCCCAGCTAAAGTTTAAGGCGGGAAAGGTAAAAAGCTGCCTTGAGCGTATAGGTGGATTTTCGGATTTTTCCTTTGAGGATATCATCGGGATGGAGGAGCCGTGGCGATACAGGAACAAGGCCCAGTATCCCGTTGCGTCAAAGAACGGCGAAATCATCACGGGCTTTTATGCGGGACATACACACAGTGTCATAAGCTGTGAGGACTGTCTTATCGGAGATTCCTGCAATGGGCTCATCATGAAGACTGTAACGGAATTTCTAAAGGAAAAGAAGATTTCAGCCTATAACGAGGAAACTGGAAAAGGACTTGTGAGACATGTGCTCATAAGAACCTCACACAGCACAGGTGAAATCATGGTATGCCTTGTCATTAACGGTGACAAACTTCCTCAGGCTGATATTCTAACTGAGAGGCTCGCATCACTTTCGTTTGATGATAAAGATGCAGTAACCAACACCGACACAGCAGGCAAGAAAAGCCACATGATTACCTCTGTAATGCTATGTGTAAATAAGGATAGGACAAACGTAATCATGGGTGAAAAGGTGATTAACCTTTTTGGCCCTGGCTTTATTACTGATTCCATACTCGGGGTTAAATTTAAAATAGGACCACTCAGCTTTTTCCAGGTAAATCCCGTTCAGGTTGAGAAGCTTTATTCAAAAGCACTTGAGTATGCCGGACTTACTGGTAATGAATCCGTATGGGACCTTTACTGCGGAGTTGGAACGATTACACTCTGTATGGCAGGTGCGGCAAGGGAGGTACTCGGTGTTGAGATTATCCCTGAGGCCATTTATAATGCAAAGGAAAATGCCGGACTTAATAACATTGACAATGCAAAATTCTATGTTGGCAAGGCAGAGGAAATAGTGACAGGCTGGACTGACAAGCATCCCGATGTCATATGCGTAGACCCGCCTAGAAAGGGCTGCGACGAGAAATGTCTTGAAACAATCCTTAAGGTAAGTCCAGAGCGAGTTGTATATGTTTCATGTAATCCAGCGACTCTGGCAAGAGACCTCAAAATCCTTTGTGAGGGAGGCTACAGACTTGAAAAGGTCTGCCCAGTTGACCTCTTCCCTCATACGGTTCATGTTGAAACGGTTGTCTTGCTTTCCAAGGGTGAGGTCGACTCGAAAAAGATTCGGGTTGAGTTCTCTTTGGAAGATATGGATATGTCTGAATTTCAAGATGGAGCAACCTATCCGCAGATCAAGGAGTATGTGTTGGAGCATACCGGGTTAAAGGTGTCCAACCTCTATATCTCACAGATTAAACGGAAATGTGGGATTGAGGTCGGCAAGAACTATAATCTGCCAAAATCCGAGGATTCCAGACAGCCACAGTGTCCGCCGGAAAAAGAGAAAGCAATCCGAGAAGCGTTCAAATATTTTGGGATGATCTAACATCCCGCAGTATGGAGGTTTCTTATGGATAGATTGATTTCTTGTGAGTTCAACATGGATACCGCTTGTGTGGAACTGAAATTTGCAAGTGGCAGCATGATTGCCATTGATACCATCGCCGTGGAGAATGAAGTTGCTGACAACATGTATCAGCGGTCAGAACTGGACTATCTGATCTACAATGATCCGATTGGATATGCTGATTTGATACTGAACGGTGATCCCGAAACCTATTTGAAAACTGTAACTGAATACAAACCGCTTGATAGCTAAC
>JAUNDA010000058.1 GCA_030526295.1 Eubacteriales bacterium | reverse complement strand
CCCTCGAGCCGTCCTTTAGCCTTGCATCGACTATGGGGGAACCCGTATTTACACGCCTGTTGACACGTGAGACTATTAACTGAATGATCTGCTCTAGTCGCTCCTCGCTCTCAAATTTCCCGTCCCATCGGATTATGCGGTTATTCCTTTCGATAAAGATGTCATCCGGACCGTTAATCATTATCTCGGTTACCCTGTCATCATCGAGAAGCTCCTGAAGCACGTCGAGCTTTTTAAATGAATTAAAGAGCATCTCGCGAAGCTTTAGCCTCTCTGAAAGTGACAGACGGCATTCCCTCGTTTTTTTAAGAAGTGCCTCGTCTATTACGGAATAAAGCCCCTCGCCGGAAAGATCATCCGAATCGGAAAGTGACATAAGCACTACGGATTTAAGTTCTTCAAAGATTTCTGCGGTTTTCACTATAAAGAATCTCCTTTAGATATTCGCCATACTGCCCGTTTAGCTGCGATTCGATGTCAAATACATCATCACCCTCCGGAAGCCTTATGATTGAAAGCTTATCATTTATCCTGTTACCCGATACCGACTCAAGGTAGCTCGAAAGCTCCCTTACCTTTTCCCTTGAGATATCATCTTTTCCGGCGGGGACAAATATCCTGTCGCAGATTTCAAAAAGCTCTGTTGAAAGGGATAAAGACATCGGAAGGTCAAGAACCGGGATTTCACACCTTGTTCCCGTCGTAAGTATCTTTACAACGGCTGCTATGTCCTCGGCAGATACCGACATCAGGTCCTCAGCCGTTTCAAACGGAGCCATCATCTCAAGCCCCATGAACGGATAGATGTATTTTCCAAGACTCACCCCGTCAAGGCTCCCCTGCCTGAGTAAATATACAGCATCAGAAAGTGAGCACGCGGGATTTAGTTCTTCGAGACCCTTTAACCCCGGGAACTCCTCGAGATTAAGATAAACGGCCTTTTTCCTTGCCGATACTATCCTCGCTATCATTAAAGAAGCAATTGTCCTCGCCGGTGATGGCACGGGGCTAAAGATTCCAATTACCGATGTCGGTCTAAGATTTACATCTGTTGTATTTACGGAAGCTGCCCCGCTTAGTTCCCTTAGTACGTCACACATGAGTTCCCCTGCGGGCTGGTATTTAAGGATTCCCCCTTCAGCACCATCCGAGAGCCTTAAAATCTTCATTCCGAAAAGACACCTCTCAGTTTCATCATTCAGGAGTACCTCGTCACAGACAACCGCCTCTATGTCACAGTTTCTTTTGTTCCTAAAGGCCAGGAAATCATCAATCCCCACAAACGGCACCGCAGTATATAGAAAGTGTGCACTCTTATTGAGATAGTCCGAGAACCTCAGGTTGAATTTTTTCTCCGGTGATATGACCGCCAGTATCTTTTTCAAGGTAATCCTCCCGCATTTTTAAGGATAATGAAAAGAGCCGAGGCAAATGCGCCTGTAGCCATTGGAATGTCGTGACGTTTTAAAAGAATTAATCTAACGAGTCCGTAGATAAGGTTAAATAGAAATGAAAGTGCTATAATGTAAAGGCCGGATGCATCCGGGTAGAAAAGCATTATTATGATAAAGAGCTTTATGTCCCCTCCTCCTATCTTCCCCCTTCTTCTCAGAATGAGGAAGAATAAGAGTATGGGGAGGAGAAAATGTACTGTTTTGAAATCTGCAGGTGGTGGTTCAGCGATATACAATACTGTTGATAGAATTGCTGAAAAGATAAGAAGAGTATTTGGTATGAGACCTGAAGTATTATCGCAGATAAGTGCCGTCAATAAGATGAGCAGTATTGAAATATCCCTTGCGTTTAGCACCGTCTCTTACCTCCTGCATTTTTCGGCTTCACTTACAATCATAGCCATTCCAGGCTAAAAGTCAAGCAATATCAACAATATTAAAGCAGTATAAAAGCTAATTATTGTGCATTATCACCAATAGGTGAAAAATTTCAAAAAAACAGTTGACATTATAGCTAGTCTGATATATTATAAGTGACGCGTCTTAAATAAGATGTAAGCACCCTTAGCTCAGCTGGTAGAGCACCTGACTCTTAATCAGGGTGTCGAGGGTTCGAGTCCCTCAGGGTGCACGCGGGAGTTCCGATTTGACGAGTATGGTCGTTGGGTTGGGACTTTTTTATTGCAAATATTTAATATTCTTCTGTTGGATAGAGTATGTTTACGGACTGTTATCCAAATCCTTTCTAAAAAAACGTAAATAAATAATCCCATTACGTATTCAAGTAATCAAAATGGTTGTTTAATCCGTAAATGGCCTCTAAAATTTTGAATTCTTACCTGTATCCACACCTGGCCATTATCCAAATTACGTACTAATTAGTCTTACTCCACGAAACCTGCTGTAATTGGAATTCTAAAAAACAGCAAAATATTGAAATATTGAAACAAATAACGTAATAGTCATAAGATTTTACGTACTGATATTGTTATTTTATTTATTCTGCCGTAAATAACTTTTTTGTCCAATAACCTCAAAGACAGTATGAGCATAAAAGCGGTGCGCAGCAACGCGATATGCGAATATTGTCTTCGGAACGCGGGAGCGCATAGCACGTAGCGTTCCGCTTATTTGTTCTTAACTAAGCAATGGATTGCGGGAGCGCATAGCGCGTAGCGTTCCGCTTATTTGTTCTTAACTAAGCAATGGATTGCGAGAGTGCGCAGCACGGAGCAATCCGCTTATTTGTTTCGTGAATAATGGTGTACTTCTTTTTACACACCATCCCCAAATCACTATTGAAAATATACGTTTTTCTTTGTATAATCTCTATATATTGTAGTTAGTTTAACCTGTCAGAAATACATTTGGAGGTTTTCATGGCAATAGGAAAAGGACAAGAGCTCATGGAGCTGGCTGAGATCATCAGCCGCAGGGAATATAACTGGGGTCTCGTACGCTCAAGACAGTACGCAGAGGAACTGGTACGTCTTTACTGCAAGGAGGCAACAATTCCGTTTACGACCCTCGCAGACACAATCGACAGCCTTCATGCTGACGGTTCAATAAGCGACACCTCCAGAGAGAACCTGCATTCAATCAGAATCCTCGGCAACAAGGCCGCTCATGAGGGTGACAACGATGCCCAGGACGCAAAGAACGCCTACTATCTTCTTAAGGAAGAGCTTCAGACATATGCATCAAGAAAGAACCGTTTTGACGGTGAAAGAACTCCCGTGGATTACAGAAGACCTGTAGCAGCCCGTCAGGATGAGGATGAAGAGGAATATGAGGAGAGGCCTGTAAGAAGACCGCGTCAGTCAAATGGCGGACCTGACATAGATATGGGAAGGGCTCCAAAAAGAGGCGGAAATGACCGTCCTAGAAGAAAGCAGGATTCAGGAAGTGACTTTAGCCTTTATACCGTGCTCAAGATTCTCATCCCTGTGCTCATCGCAGTGCTGCTTATCATTCTCGTAATAAGCATCGTAAGAAATCCTGAGAAGGACGAGCCTACAACAACACAGGCAACAAGCTCTGAGATTGAGGTTCTTACAGAGGCTCCGACAGATGCAGAGGTTATGACAACCGAGGCTCCTACAACTGAAGCACCTACTACTGAGGCACCTGTAATCTATAAGACTAAGGGTAACGGCGTAAGACTCAGATTTGCATCTGATCCGACAAGAATCTACAAAACAGTAGAGAACGGAACAAAGATCGGAACAATCACCGATTACAATGGTACAGGTGATTATGCAACAGGCTTTGCACAGATTACTTATGATAACCAGACACTCATTGTATCAAAGGATTTCATTGAGAAGGTTCAGTAATTAAGTATTAAATCAAAACCGGATATCACAAAAATATGGGCGGGGTTTTTACCCCGCCCTATTAATATCCACGTGTCCATGATGGATAATTAACCATATTTAAATCTTCGTCTGACAGCTTGGCATGTTGGTACAAGCGTTATTCTTCCAGGTTTCTTACTTTGTAAGAAGCAGCTCCTCTGCCGCGATTCCGGGTGTTGTCATTCCAACAGGCTCGAGAATCTTATTGAGCTCGTCCTCTGAAAGAAGCTTCTCATCAATGATAAGCTTTCTTACGCTCTCTCCCGTCTTAATTGCCTTCTTGGCAACGGCTGCAGCCCTCTTATAGCCTACATGCGGGCAGATGGCTGTAACAATACCTACAGAACCGTCTACAAGCTCCTTGCAGCGCTCCTCGTTTGCAGTGATGCCCTCAGCACAGTGGATGATGAAGGTATGAACGCCGTTTGCAAGTGTTGTAAGTTCCTGGAACAGGCTGTAATAAACAACAGGCTCAAATGCATTAAGCTCGAGCTGTCCGCCCTCACATGCCTTTGTGATTGTAACGTCATTACCCATGATGAGGTAACATACCTGGCTTAAAACCTCCGGGATAACCGGATTTACCTTGCCCGGCATAATGGATGAACCATTCTGCATTGACGGAAGGTTAATCTCGTTAAAGCCGCATCTTGGGCCTGATGACATGAGACGAAGGTCGTTTGCCATCTTTGAAAGTGCAACTGCGAGTGACTTAAGGTTTGCAGAAACTGCAGCAAATGAATCAAGGTTTGCAGTACCGTCGATAACGTCCTCTGCCTGCTTCAGGTTAAGGCCTGAAATCCTTGCTATCTCAGGGCAGATTTCATTAAAGTACTCCTTGTCTGCGTTGATACCAGTACCAACGGCAGTTCCACCCATGTTGATGCCTTCCATCTCCTTGATGGTCATGTTCATCCTGTCAATTCCACGCTTAATGGCAACAGCATATGCCCTGAACTCCTGGCCTAGTCTAATCGGAACAGCGTCCTGCATCTGAGTACGTCCCATCTTGATGATGTTATTGAATTCGGCAGCCTTTTCGTTAAGAACCTCAACAAGTCTTACAAGCTCCCTTTCAGCCTTTCTCCAAAGCTTGATGGTTGTCATCTTTCCTGCTGACGGGATAACGTCATTTGTTGACTGTCCGTAGTTTACGTGGTCATTCGGGTGGATGATTGAATAGTCCCCGAGTGTACCACCCAGGATTTCGATTGCCCTGTTAGCGATAACCTCATTTGCATTCATGTTGATTGAAGTTCCAGCACTTCCCTGAACAGGGTCGATGATAAACTGGTCATGAAGCTTTCCCGCAATGATCTCATCGCATGCCTGCTCAATCGCCTCTGCCTTTTTAGTGTCAAGAAGTCCTACCCTGTTATTTACAATGGCACATCCCTTCTTGATTTCAGCAAGTGAAACAATCATGTCATCATTGATTCTCTGTCCCGAAATCGGGAAATTTTCACATCCTCTTAATGACTGTACTCCATAATACGCATCCGCCGGTACTTCCTTAGCACCGATTGAGTCCTCTTCTATTCTGAATTTTCTGTCAACCATAGCTGACGTCCCTCCCTTTTTCTCTTGCACTAATTCTAATCTTGGTATATATTTAATTCAAATACTAATACTTAATTAATTTATATAACTTAGGAGTTATGCTATGTTTGAAAATATGGATTACATCTACGAAGTTTTTAAGGCCGGCAGTTTTTCAAAAGCAGCTAAGAATTTATACATCTCACAGCCGTCACTGAGTGCCACCGTAAAGAGGGTTGAGGAAAAGGAGGGCTATGCCATCTTCGACCGTTCGGTAAAGCCCCTTAAGCTTACTGAATTCGGTGAGAAATATATCGAATCAGTTCTTTCGATAAAGGCAATAGAAAAGAGCTTTGAGTCCTTTAAGGCAGATTACGGCGAGTTAAAGACAGGTTCGCTTAAGCTTGGAGGAACAAACCTTGTGTCATCAATCGTACTTCCAAAGATGATTGAGGGCTTTAAACATAAGTTCCCAAATGTATCAACAGAGCTTTTTGAGGGCACATCGCCTGACCTCGAGGCCATGCTCAGCGACGGAACAGTCGACATGGTAATCGACTATTCATTCCCAAACCATGAGTCCTTTGAATCAAGGACTATTGAGGACGAGTATCTCGTGCTCGCAGTTCCGAAGTCCTATGAAATAAACAAGGGTCTTGAAAAATATCTTCTTGATACAAAGACCATTAAGGACGGAGGCATCTCAACATCAACGGTTGAAACAGTTCCGCTTGAGAAATTTAGGGACCTCAGCTTCGTTCTTCTCAAAAAGAAAAACGACACGTATCAACGTGCCGTTAAAATCTGTGCTGAAGCGGGCTTTACTCCAAAGGCCTCCTTTGTAGGTGCCCAGCAGATGACTGCATACCATGTATGCGCGTCAGGCATGGGAGCAGCCTTTGTAAGTTCTATCCTTATTAAGCATTTCCCGGATAACCCGGATCTTTGCTATTACCGTCTTGACCCCAAGTACAGCCGCCGTCCTCTCTGCCTTATCTGGAAGAAGGAGCGCTATATGACAAAGGCCATGAGGGAATTTGAAAACCTGATTATCTGACCTGGTGTCCGAGATCATCATAGTAATGACCATCAGGTGCTGCGGAATTTCTTACCATGGCACCTGAATTATCCAGGTAATAGGTATAACCTCCTACAGTCTGAACACCCGTGAGCATGATTCCTGAGTCTGTGAACAGATACCACTTCTCACTTACATTATGCGGGCCGTTTGTGAGCATTCTTCCGTTATGCTCAAGGAAATACCAGTTATTGTCCTTAAAGAGCCAGCCTGTGTACATTGTACCGTCATTGTTGAAATAATACCAATAACCGTCAATCTTATCCCAGCAGTTCATTGCATACTGTCCATTTGCATAGCAGTAATACCATTTCTTTGAGGTCTGGTTCTGAATCCAGCCTGTCTTGCCTGCTGCAACCGAACCAGGTCCCACTGAAGGATTCATCTGAGTTCCAGGGCCTATTGGTGTGCCTGGTCCTACCTGACCACCCGGAATTACTGAGCCCGGTCCATAAGATCCGCCGCCCTGTGATCCGCCTCCTCCGATTGATACATCCTCAGAGGTAACAACACACTCGTCGCTCCACTCAGACCAGTTTGCACTCTTCTGTCCGCCTACAAATTCAACGCTTACCCTTACCCTGTAAATGGCAGCCGTGCTAAAGCTTACATCGTAGCACTTTTCCTGTGTTTTTCTGATAGAGCCATATGTTTTCCAGTTCTGGCCATCACGCATATACTGGATTTCAATCGAGAAATTTCTCGGAACGTATTCGCGGCCGTCATTTGGAACTGAAGCAATATCATATGTTATGCTTCCAAATCTTGTGATTACAGGCTTTGAAAATGTAACATCAACTGTTCCCGGTGCCGCAAAAGCAGGTACCGCAAGGGCAATCACCATAAATACAGCAAGAAGCACTGCCACAATTCTTTGAATCTTTTTCATTACTACTCCTTTCGGACATCTGCCCGTAAGATCTTTTTACTTTGGTTTCCTTATTGTCCCTTTATGGCTTACCGCCTCCAAAACGGCAGTTGCCTCTGGGGATAAGTATACAGATACACTTATAACACCTTAAAATCATCAAGTAAAGCGAAGTAAGCAATTCGTAACTATTTGTAATTCGGGCGTAAAATCTGGGGCTTAGTGTTCCTCTTACATGCATTTTGAAGGCCCGCAGTTTCCTTAAACCCGAAAAATGCACAAGGCTCAACCCATACGATGAATCCCTATTCGATAAATCCCTTCTCGATTAACCACCTGATGCTGTCCTCACTGTCGCATATCTCAAGCGTTATGGTTGCATGAGGGCACTCCTCTTCTATCTGCCTGAGGATTTTCTCCATCGGGATTACGCCCTCTGTAAGAGCTGAATGTGTATCCTCAGAGCCCTCATTGTTATGGATATGGAAATGATCTATCAGGTCACCGCAGGAACGAATCCACTCCGATACTGGAATATCACCATATGCACTGGAATGGCCGATATCGAGTGTCATACGGATTCTCGGGTCATTTACGTTTCTTAAAATGCCCGCAAGAAGCCCCGGCTCCTCCTCAAATACGTTCTCAACGCATACAATCATATCATCCGGAATATATTCAAGTAACTCCCTCCAAAACGAAGGTGACTGTTCCGCATACCAGATTGGATAGTAAATCCTAGGATTATAGCCTCCGTGAAGCACAAGGCGGTTACAGTCATACTTCTTTGCTGTCTCAATGGCCTGAATGTACCTCTGTTTGCAAACTCCCCTTATCATCTGGTCGATTGCGCATGGGAATAATTCATTGAAGGGGCCGTGAACAATCCTTTTGTGGTTCTTTAAGCCCTGCCAAATTATTTTATCTGTTTCCTCGAATTTTTCGTCCATGTTCCAGGCTGTGCAGAACTCGGCAAGTTCAAGGCCAAGATTATATTTATCAGCCAGTTCATAGGCATTTTGATCTATTGTCGATATGTAAAATTGATTTTTCATCGCAGTTTATAATTTTAAAAATAGGGACTCCCCATATGGAGAATCCCTATAAATTAATCTTTTACGGATGTAGAAGATTACCGGTTAACATCAGTCGATGATGTCGATAACTCTTCCTGAACCTACTGTTCTACCACCCTCACGGATAGCGAAACGAAGACCCTTTTCCATAGCGATTGGGTGGATAAGCTGTACTTCCATCTCTACGTTATCACCAGGCATGCACATCTCTGTACCAGCTGGAAGATCACACTCACCTGTTACGTCAGTTGTTCTGAAGTAGAACTGTGGACGATAGTGATTGAAGAATGGTGTATGACGGCCACCCTCATCCTTTGTAAGAACGTAAACCTGACCCTTGAAGTGTCTGTAGCACTTTACTGAGCCCGGCTTGCAAAGAACCTGACCACGCTCGATCTGGTCTCTGTTGATACCTCTAAGAAGTACACCAACGTTGTCACCAGCCTGTGCCTCGTCAAGAAGCTTACGGAACATCTCGATACCTGTAGCAACTGTCTTCTGAGTCTCCTCTGAAACACCTACGATCTCAAGCGGATCATTGATATGAAGAACACCACGCTCTACACGGCCTGTAGCAACTGTTCCACGTCCTGTGATTGTGAATACGTCCTCAACAGGCATAAGGAAAGGCTTATCTGTCTCACGCTCCGGATCCGGAATGTAAGAATCTACAGCGTCCATGAGCTCGATGATCTTGTCGCCCCACTTTCCATCTGGATCTGTTCCCTCATCATCGAAATGAAGAGCGTTGTAAGCAGAACCCTGGATTACCGGGATGTCATCTCCTGGGAACTCATACTCGTTAAGAAGATCTCTGATCTCCATCTCAACGAGCTCAAGAAGCTCAGGATCGTCAACAGCGTCACACTTGTTCATGAATACTACGATGTAAGGAACACCTACCTGACGAGCAAGAAGGATGTGCTCACGTGTCTGAGCCATAACACCGTCTGTAGCAGCTACAACGAGGATAGCGCCGTCCATCTGTGCAGCACCTGTGATCATGTTCTTTACATAGTCAGCATGGCCTGGGCAGTCAACGTGTGCATAGTGTCTGTTAGCTGTCTCGTACTCTACGTGTGCAGAGTTGATTGTGATTCCTCTTTCTCTCTCTTCAGGAGCCTTATCGATCATATCGAAAGCTACTGCTGCACCAAGACCCTGTCTAGCTGCAAGTGTCTTTGTGATAGCTGCTGTAAGAGTTGTTTTACCATGGTCAACGTGGCCGATGGTTCCGATGTTAGCATGTGGTTTTGTTCTTTCGAATTTAGCCTTTGCCATTTGAATTTCCTCCTAAATGAATTAAGTAACTTGTTGTGTTGTTTATAAAATAATCAATCTTGTTCATTATAAGCTAACTGCTTGAAAAACACAAGCAGTTTTGCTTTTTCTTAGTGAGCCTTATCCTTTAAGACCTTCTCCATGACGTTCTTCGGAACCTGCTCATAGTGATCAAAGAACATTGAATAGTTTCCACGTCCCTGTGTCTTTGATCTGAGGTCTGTAGAATAACCGAACATTTCTGAAAGCGGAACGTAAGAACGTACAATCTTGCCGTTTCCTACATCGTCCATACCTTCGATACGTCCACGACGGCTGTTGATATCGCCGATAACATCACCCATATACTCCTCAGGCATAGTAACCTCAACCTTCATGATAGGCTCAAGAAGTGTTGCTGCACCCTTAGCCATAGCATCCTTGAGTGCAAGAGAACCTGAGATATGGAATGCCATCTCTGAAGAGTCGACCTCGTGGTAGCTTCCATCCCATACATTGGCCTTGATACCAAGTACTGGGAATCCGCCGAGTGGGCCGGCCTTCATAGCTTCCTGGATACCCTCGTCGATTGCAGGGATGTACTCCTTCGGAATAGCACCACCGACAACCGTGTTTTCGAATGTATATGTGATCTCGCCGTTGGCATCCATCGGCTCAAACTTAACTTTACAGTGTCCGTACTGACCCTTACCACCTGACTGCTTAACGTACTTAGATTCTACGTCAACAGGCTTTGTAATTGTCTCCTTGTATGCAACCTGAGGTGCACCAACGTTAGCCTCGACATTGAACTCACGAAGAAGTCTGTCAACGATGATCTCAAGGTGAAGCTCACCCATACCAGAGATGATTGTCTGACCTGTCTCAGCGTTTGTCTTTGCGCGGAATGTCGGATCCTCTTCTGCAAGCTTAGCAAGTGCCTCAGCCATCTTACCCTGTGAAGCCTTAGTCTTTGGCTCGATAGCTACATCGATAACCGGCTCCGGGAATTCCATAGACTCAAGGATTACAGGTGCCTTTTCGTCACAGATTGTATCACCTGTGCCTGTGAACTTGAATCCTACAGCGGCTGCAATATCACCTGAATAGCACTTATCAAGCTCAGCACGCTTGTTAGCATGCATCTGAAGAATACGTCCTACTCTTTCCTTCTTGCCCTTTGTTGCGTTAAGGACATATGAACCTGAATTTACTGTACCCGAATATACTCTGAAGTAAGCAAGCTTACCTACGAACGGGTCAGTCATGATCTTGAATGCAAGTGCTGAGAACGGCTCCTCGTCTGAAGAGTGTCTAACTGCAGGGTTGCCCTCAAGGTCTGTTCCCTCGATTGACGGAATATCAAGCGGTGACGGCATGAAGTCGATAACTGCATCAAGAAGCTTCTGAACACCCTTGTTACGGTATGCAGAACCACAGCATACAGGAACGGCTGTACATTCGCAGCAGCCCTTTCTGAGTGCCTTCTTAAGCTCTTCCTCTGTAGGAACCTCTTCCATGAGATACTTCTCCATAAGCTCGTCATCAAGCTCACAGATCTTCTCAACGAGCTCCTCGCGGTAAAGCTCTGCCTCTTCCTTCATGTCATCCGGGATATCGATTACAGATACGTCGTCGCCCTTCTCATCGTTATAGATATAAGCCTTCATCTCGAAGAGGTCGATAATTCCCTGGAATGAATCTTCCTTTCCGATTGGAAGCTGTGTAACGATTGCGTTCTTGCCAAGACGTGTTCTGATCTGCTCTACAGCGCCATAGAAGTTGGCACCGAGGATATCCATCTTGTTGATGAATGCCATTCTCGGAACATTGTAAGTATCAGCCTGTCTCCATACGTTCTCTGACTGAGGCTCAACACCGCCCTTAGCGCAGAATACGCCAACAGCACCGTCAAGTACTCTAAGTGAACGCTCTACCTCTACGGTAAAGTCAACGTGGCCGGGAGTGTCGATGATGTTGATCCTGTGCTCCTTCTGAGTAGGATCAGCCTTCATGAACTTATGTCTGGTCCAGTGACATGTTGTAGCAGCTGATGTGATTGTGATACCTCTCTCCTGTTCCTGCTCCATCCAGTCCATGGTTGCAGTTCCTTCATGTGTATCACCGATTTTGTAATTAACTCCTGTGTAATATAAGATACGCTCAGAAAGTGTGGTCTTACCAGCATCGATATGAGCCATGATTCCTATATTACGTGTTCTTTCAAGTGGGTACTCTCTTCCCATTTATAAAACTCCTTCAAGAATATCAGAAACGATAATGTGCAAATGCCTTGTTTGCCTCTGCCATTCTGTGCATCTCTTCTTTTCTCTTTACAGCAGCGCCTGTGTTATTAGCTGCATCAAGCAGTTCTGCTGCAAGTCTTTCCTTCTGGGTCTTCTCGCCTCTCTTACGTGAGAATGTTGTTATCCAACGAAGCGCAAGAGCCTGTCTTCTGTCTTCCTTAACCTCGATCGGTACCTGATATGTGGCACCACCGATACGCTTAGCCTTAACTTCGAGAACAGGCATTACGTTATTCATTGCCTGGCTGAAGACCTCGAGAGCTGGTTTGCCTGCCTTTGCTGCGATCTCCTCGAATGCAGCATATACGATCTTCTGAGCAGTTCCTCTCTTACCATCCAGCATAATCTGGTTGATAAGCTTGGTTACTACCTTATCACCGTAAATCGGGTCGGCAAGTACGTCTCTTTTTTGAGTATGTCCTTTACGTGGCACAATACTTCCCTCCTTAATTATTTTTAAATTAGATCATAGGTACTCTCAGATTTGAGACATTTCCCGCATATGGTTAAAAACCCAATGCTATCTCATTTCCGAACAAATACTTTGGAAGAATTACTTCTTCACTTTCGGTCTCTTAGCACCGTACTTTGAACGTGCCTGCTTACGATTAGCAACACCAGCTGTATCAAGTGTACCTCTGATAATGTGGTAACGAGTACCAGGAAGGTCCTTAACACGGCCGCCACGGATAAGTACTACGCTATGCTCCTGAAGGTTGTGTCCCTCACCAGGAATGTAGCTTGTTACTTCGATACCATTTGAAAGACGAACTCTGGCAATCTTACGAAGAGCTGAGTTAGGCTTCTTAGGTGTAGCTGTCTTAACGGCTGTGCATACACCACGCTTCTGCGGTGAAGACTCGTTTGTAGCCTTCTTCTGAAGTGAGTTGAATCCCTTCTGAAGTGCAGGAGCTGTTGACTTTTTAACTGAAGTCTGACGTCCTTTTCTTACCAATTGGTTAAATGTCGGCATTAGGTTTTCTCCTTTCTATAATAATTTATGGCGCACGCCATAAGCATGCGCCATAATATGATACTTTTATAGTGGCAATTTGTCAATAGATTTTTGACTTTTTATTCAGTAGCAGTTTCTTCCTCAGCTACTGTCTCCTCGAATACCGGTGCCGGTGTCTCGTGGTCTGTTGAAAGCTTGATGCCCTCATAGCCCTTCATACCTGTACCAGCCGGGATAAGCTTACCGATAAGAACGTTCTCCTTAAGTCCGTTAAGGTGATCGATCTTGCCGTTAATAGCTGCCTCAGTAAGAACCTTTGTTGTCTCCTGGAATGAAGCCGCTGACATGAACGAATCTGTTGCAAGTGAAGCCTTTGTGATACCAAGCATGATAGCCTTGCCGTCTGCCGGTGTCTTGCCTTCCTTTGCAAGCTGCTCATTTACATCCATGTAATCGAGTACGTCTACTGTTGTGCCCGGAAGGAAGTTAGAATCACCCGGCTCCTCGATTCTGATCTTCTTCATCATCTGGTGAACGATCATCTCGATGTGCTTGTCGTTGATTTCTACACCCTGGAGACGGTAAACTCTCTGCACCTCACGGAGCATGTACTCCTGAACGGCTCTTACGCCCTTAATGCGAAGAAGGTCGTGCGGGTTAACTGAACCCTCTGTGATTTCGTCACCGGCCTCGATAACCTGACCGTCCTGAACCTTAAGTCTTGAACCATAAGGGATAAGGTATGTCTTGTTCTCTCCGTCCTTGCCTGTAACGGTGATTTCCCTCTTCTTCTTGTTATCCTTCCATGTAACAGTACCTGCGATCTCTGAAATGATTGCAAGTCCCTTCGGCTTTCTTGCCTCGAAAAGCTCCTCGACACGGGGAAGACCCTGTGTGATATCCTGGTTCGAAGCAACACCACCAGTATGGAAGTTTCTCATTGTAAGCTGTGTACCAGGCTCACCGATAGACTGAGCTGCGATGATACCAACAGACTCACCAACCTGAACAGGCTTTGTTGTAGCCATGTTAGCGCCGTAGCACTTAGCACAGATACCAACCTTTGAACGGCATGTGAGGACTGTACGGATCTTAACAGAATCGCGTCCCATCTTTGTGAGTGCGTCAACAACCTTGCCTGCTGTAGCAGATGTAACCATGTGGTTAGCCCTTGCAACAAGCTCCTTTGTCTCAGGATCGATGATGTTCTCGGCGATGAATCTGCCTGTGATTCTCTCCTTAAGCTCCTCGATTGTCTCCTGACCATCCATGAATGCCTTGATTGTCAAGCATGGAATCTCATTTCTTGATGCGCAGCAGTCATCCTCACGGATGATGAGGTCCTGCGAAACGTCTACGAGACGTCTTGTAAGGTAACCTGAGTCGGCTGTTCTAAGAGCTGTATCTGAAAGTCCCTTACGAGCACCATGTGCTGAGATGAAGTACTCGAGGATATCAAGTCCCTCACGGAAGTTTGACTTGATAGGAAGCTCGATGGTGTGACCTGTTGTATCAGCCATGAGTCCTCGCATACCTGC
>JAUNDA010000057.1 GCA_030526295.1 Eubacteriales bacterium | reverse complement strand
TGTAACCGCAGGGTAGCAGTAAAGGTGGCATGGACCCACCCTGAATCTACAGCCGCAGGGCTGCACATCAGATGCTCAGGCAATTCAATTGCCGAGTAGTTCACTGACAAATACGATGAAAAAAACCAGCTGGCCATTCTTGACGGTGCAACCGTCGGATATACGGATGGCAGCTTTGGATTCGAGCTTTGGGCTGCATATCTTGAAAAGCTTGGCATCCATACAACAATGGTTCCGATTAAGGGACACGGCAGTGAAGCGGCAGCAATGATTACCTCCGGGGAAATTGATGCCTACATGACGGATGCACTTGTTGAGGAGTTCTTCGCAAAGGACCGTATAATCATAAAGCTTGCCGAGGAAAACAATTACTGTGCCATTAACATGGCTAAGCCTGAACTTAAGGAAGAACTTGACAGTGCCATGCAGAAGATCCAGCAGCTTCGCCCGTTCCTTCAGGACAACTTAAGAAGCAGATACATTACTCCGATTGTAAACAGCATGGTTACTGCCGACCAGGCAGAATATATCAAAAACCACGGCCCTATCCGCATTGGCTACCTTGAGGGAGACCTTACGGTGACTGATTCCACAAATGGTGAATTAAACGGCGTTCTTGCTGAATATATCGAGTTTGCATCAGACAGCCTTATCGGTGCCGATATTCAGTTCGAGGTTCGCCCATTTGAATCTGTCTATGACATGAGGGATGCGCTTAATGCAGGTGAAATTGACCTCATGTTCCCGTTTGTACGAAGTCTTTACTATGGAGAACAGTATGATTACATGTTCTCATCGGAGCTTCTTTCGATGCCGATGGCTGTAATAACCGAGCAGTCAGGCTTCAATGAAGCTGAACCACACACGGTGGCAGTCCATAAGAATGACATCTCAAAGAAGTGGTACCTCAACGAGCGCTACCCGGAATGGGAAATTGTTGAATTTGAGAATACAACCGAGTGTGAAAAGGCAGTTGACAACGGAAGCGTTGACTGCTTCCTGACGGACGCATACCAGGCGTACTCATATTTAAAGAAAAAGGCAAACTACTGCGTTTACCTTTCAGAACCAAAGAGTATTTCGTTTATCGCAAGGCGTGCAGACACAGTACTCATTTCAATCATTAACCAGACGATTGCCCTTATGCCATCGTCAGAGATGCAGGGTGCACTGTCAATGTATGCAACGCCTGAGCACGTGACTACCTTTGGCGAGTTCATTTCTGAAAACGTATTAGGTGCAGTGCTTGTTATAACAGCCATTTTCCTCGCGTTCCTTGGAATTATCATCACATCCCTTGTAAAGACCAAGAAGGATGCAAGGGATATGGCAGAGCTCAATAAGAACCTTGAGATTGCGGTTCATGCAGCGGAAACTGCAAATGCCGCAAAGAGCACATTCCTCAGCAACATGTCACATGACATCCGTACTCCGATGAATGCCATAGTTGGATTCACGACGCTGGCGGTTCGTGACATTGACAACCAGGAAAAGGTTAGGGACTGCCTCAACAAGATTCTATCATCGAGCAACCACCTTCTTTCACTCATTAACGACGTGCTCGACATGAGCCGCATCGAGAGCGGAAAGATCTTCATGGAGGAAAAGGAGACTAATCTCAGTGAGCTGATGCATGACCTCAAGGTTATTGCAAGCGGACAGATTCACGCAAAGCAGCTTGAGCTCTTTATGGATGCCCTTGATGTTACAAATGAGGATGTGTACTGTGATAAGACACGTCTTAACCAGGTGCTCTTAAACCTTCTTTCAAATGCCATAAAGTTTACTCCGGCTGGTGGTGCGGTTTCAGTAAGACTTAAGCAGCTTCCTTCTGTTTCGAGGGGCTTTGGACTGTATGAAATCCGTGTCAAGGATACCGGAATCGGAATGGAGCCTGAGTTTGTTGATAAGATCTTCCAGCCGTTTGAGCGTGAGAGGACATCAACAGTCAGCAAGACCCAGGGAACAGGTCTTGGAATGGCCATCTCAAAGAACATCATTGACATGATGGGCGGAACAATAGAGGTTCAGACCGAAAAGGACAAGGGAACCGAGTTTGTAATTAAGCTCCCGCTTAGAATCCAGGAAAACAAGACAGTGGATGAGCGTGTTGAGGAACTCGAGGGCATGCATGCGCTTGTGGTTGATGACGACTTCAATACCTGTGACAGCGTTACAAAGATGCTCATAAAGGCAGGAATGAAGGCCGAATGGACACTCTCTGGAAGGGAGGCGGTGCTGAGAGCACGCCAGTCCATGGAAATCGGACGCTCCTATGATGCATACATTATCGACTGGCGTCTTCCTGACATGAACGGTATCGAGGTTACGCGTCAGATCCGTGCACTCGGTGACTATACTCCGATTATCATTCTTACAGCATATGACTGGACTGATATAGAGGCAGAGGCCCTTGCTGCAGGCGTTACGGCATTCTGCTCAAAGCCGCTCTTTATGTCAGACCTTCGAGATTCTCTGCTTAATGCAATGAATCATAACGAGAAGGACAACAAGGGAACAGAGACATCTGTTGAGAGACCGAATCTTAAGGGAAAGAGAATGCTTCTTGTTGAGGATAACGAGCTTAACAGGGAGATTGCGCTTGAAATCCTTGGTGTTTACGGCTTCGATATCGATACGGCTGAAAACGGAAGGATTGCAGTTGATAAGATTGCTAACTCTGAGCCTGGTTACTATAATCTCGTGCTCATGGATATCCAGATGCCTATTATGGACGGATACGAGGCTACACGCCGCATACGTAAGTTAGACGACGAGAAACTTTCGTCGGTTCCAATCATTGCCATGACTGCAAATGCGTTCGATGAGGACAGAAGAATGGCAATGGAGTGCGGTATGAACGGATTCCTTTCAAAGCCTATAGATGTTGCGAGAGTCGAGGATACTGTGCTTTCGATTCTTGAGAATCATTAATACAGTTAAATATTGAGCCGGGACAGAAGACGTTCGCGCTAAAGCGGAGCTTGGGTGCGCGACGTCCTTTCTGTCCCGGCTTTTTTTATGACAGCAGACCGTTTGCACTGAAAACAAGTTTTGGGTGCGCAAAGGTCACGCTGTCCCGGCCTTTTTGTATGATAGAAGACCGTTTGCGCTGAAAAAGACTCAGTGCGCAAAAGGCCATGCTACCCTGGTTTTTACAAAAAGTGACTTATTTTTAACAAGGTGCACAAAATAACACTTGATTTTTTGTTAAGTTTGCTGTACAGTTATACTTATTATAAACGAAAAATTATGTTATAATAATTAAACGTATTTGTTAAAATGCTTATTTTCGAAGGGAGAAATTTGAGTAATGAAAAAGAAATTATCATTGGCAGCACAGATATTCATCGCTCTCGTGCTTGCAATTATTGCAGGTCTTCTGATGCAGAACTGTGCGGATTTTGCTACATCCTACATTAAGCCATTTGGTACAATTTTCCTTAACCTTGTTAAGTTCATCGTTGTTCCGATTGTTCTTTTCTCAATCATGGCAGGTGTTATCTCCATGAAGGACATCAAGAAGGTTGGTTCAATCGGACTTAAGACTATCGTTTACTACCTCTGCACAACAGCAGGCGCAATTATTATCGGTCTTATCGGTGCAAACCTTTTCAAGGGTGCTTTCCCGGTACTCGAGACAACCGACCTCGTATATGAGGCAAAGGCTGCAACACCATTCATGGATGTTATCGTTAACATCTTCCCGTCAAACTTCATTAAGCCAATGTCTGATGCAAACATGCTTCAGATCATCGTAATGGCACTTCTTTTCGGATTTGGCATTATCCTTGTAGGCGAGAAGGCTGAGCCTGTTGTAAAGCTCGTTGAATCACTTAACGACGTATTCGTAAAGGTTATGGAGATGATCATCAAGCTTTCTCCAATCGGTGTATTCTGTCTCCTCTGCCCGGTAGTTGCAGCAAACGGAGCATCAATCATCGGTTCACTTGCAATGGTTCTTCTCTGTGCATACATCTGCTACGCAGTACATGCAATTGTTGTTTACTCAATCGCAGTTAAGGCTATGGGCGGAATGAGTCCTGTAGAGTTCTTTAAGGGCATCCTTCCTGCAATGGTATTCGCATTCTCAAGTACATCAAGTGTAGGAACACTTCCTATCACAATGGACTGCTGTGACAAGATGGGAGCTAATAAGGAGGTTTCATCCTTCGTACTTCCTCTTGGTGCTACAATCAACATGGACGGAACAGCTATCTACCAGGGTGTTTGTGCTATCTTCATCGCAGCATGCTTCGGTATCGACCTTACAATCGGACAGATGGCTACAATCGTTCTTACAGCAACACTCGCTTCAATCGGTACAGCAGGTGTTCCTGGTGCAGGAATGGTAATGCTCGCAATGGTACTTGTTTCTGTAGGACTTCCTGTAGAGGGTATCGCACTTGTTGCAGGTGTTGACCGTCTCTTCGATATGGGACGTACAGCTGTTAACGTAACAGGTGACGCTTCATGTGCTATCATCGTTACAAAGATGGAAGGCGAGAAGCTTAACAAGTAATTGAGGGTTACACTCTAAACCGTTTATAGAAAAATCAATCCCACCTCATCGCGAGGTGGGATTTTTTGTATGTTGGCGAAGATTCACTGAATAAAGTGAAAATTCACTTTTACGATTGAAAATAGTGAAAATTCAGGTATAATGTTAAATAAGAATGGAGGTGTGTTTTATGCAATATGAAAATGAACGTATTGAGTTTAAATCCCAATTTATTGAAGATATCTACAAGGAAGTTATTGCATTTGCAAATACTGACGGCGGTATCATTTACCTTGGTATTGATAACAACGGAAACCTGGTGGGTATCGAAAATATTGATGAAACCTACACACGCCTTACCAATGGTATCCGTGACTCCATCCATCCAGATGTAACAATGTTTGTCAGATATGTCCTGCAGGACAACAAGGTAATCCGAATTGAAGTTAATGAAGGTAGTATGAAGCCTTATTATCTGAAATCAAAAGGACTAAAGCCATCGGGAGTTTTTGTACGTCAGGGTGCTTCAAGTGTTCCGGCATCGCCTGAGCAGATTCGCCAAATGATTAAAACTTCAGATGGTGATAATTTTGAGGATGTACGCAGCCTTGAGCAGAATTTGACTTTCAATATGGCAAAAAATGCTTTTGAACGTTATGGTATTGAGTTTTCGGCAGAGAAATACCGTGCTTTGGGAATGGTAAAGGACGATGTTTACACAAATCTTGCATTACTACTTTCCGACCAGTGTCTTCATACTATAAAGGTTGCCGTGTTTAATGATGAATTCTGCACGGAATTCCGTGATAGTAAAGAGTTCGGAGGATCAGTATTTAAACAGTTCGAAGATACTGTTAATTATCTGGCACTATGTAATAAAACCGTTTCCACGATTAAGGGAATCGTTCGTATTGATAAAAAGGATTATCCTGATGAGGCGATTCGAGAAGCTCTGCTTAACGCCATTGTCCACCGTGACTACAGTTATAGCGGAAGTGTAATTATTAATGTCAACGATAATAAAATGGAGTTTATATCATTAGGCGGTCTTTTGCCTGGTCTTTCAACAGAAGACATCCGAATCGGTGTTTCTCAGCCGAGGAACAAGAAACTGGCTGAAGTCTTCCACAGACTGCGTCTGATTGAAAGCTATGGCACGGGAATTCGAAGAATTTTTAAACTGTATGAAAATTGTCCGGTTCAGCCTGTAATCGAGGTGACAGCCAACGCCTTTAAAATTGTGCTTCCAAACATGAATGAAGGAAACGAGGCACCTGAAAACGGACTAAAATCATCGAAACAAAAGCCAACTAAGATTTCCGCACAGATAAAAACAGTGTTGGATTACCTAAAAGAACACGGCGAGATGGATTCTGAAGACATGCAGAAACTGCTGGACATTAAGAAAACAAGAGCCTATACACTTGCGCGCGAGATGGTTGAAAGCGGTTTGATTGAAGCATTAGGTAGGGGACAGACGAAAAAATTCAGGTTAATTTGATTGGATATAAAGATGAAGAATGATTTAGAAAAAATAGAACAGAAGGACGTATGTCTTGTTATGCCTCCGGTGGCGTTTGGAGTTATGCCATCGCTTGCTTTGGGTATTCTTAAGAACTGCCTTAAGGCGGAGGGGCTTTCCTGTTATGTGGATTATGCAAATATGCATTTTACGAATGCGATAGGGGCTCAGGGCTCTGTGGGTATCTACCACGGTTCCCTTCACGGCTTTTTGGGCGAGTATATTTTTAATGAGGCAGCAGGGATAGAGAATCCGTACTCGATAGACGAGTTTATTAAGTATCAGCTTGGTGACAAATACAATACCGTTGAACATATTTATCTAGAGAATGTTATTCTTCACGGTATTAAAACTGCCAACGAGGAAACGGAAAAGACGGTACAGAGGATACTTGCAAGAAACCCGCGTATCGTTGGTTGCACGGCAGTGTTTGAACAAAGAAATGCAGCACTTGCGATACTTAAAAGAATAAAAGAGCTTCGTCCTGACATCATCACTCTTATGGGAGGATTTGTATGCTTTGACAGGGCGGGTATGGCGATGCTAAGGGCATTTCCGTTTCTCGATTATGTCTTCTGCGGTGAGAGCGATGATATTTTCGGACCATGCTGTAAAAAAATGATTGAGGGTACACTGGATGAGCTCCCATACGGATTACTAAAACAGGGTATGGATTTTCCAGAGGAACCACCGCACAGAATTGTTCATGACATGGACCTTGTTCCGGCTCCGGATTTTGACGATTATTATGAAATGCTCAGGTCCTGGAGAGGGTATGAGCAGATTCAGATATTTCAAAGGAGAAGCGAAATGCGCCTTCTTCTCGAAACCTCAAGAGGATGCTGGTGGGGCGCAAAAAAGCACTGTAAATTCTGCGGACTTAACGGACAGGATTTAAGCCACAGGAAAAAGAGCCCTGAAAAGGTCCTTGAGGAGATACGTGAGACTACAGCGAAATATAACAACGGGCATATCTGCTTTGCGGACAACATACTTCCCATGGAATGGTTTAAGGAACTGATACCGGAGCTTAGGGAGGATGTTCGGAATAATGAGGATTTTGACAGACAGTACAGCTTTACGGCTGAAATCAAAGCCAATTTAACAGAAGAACAGGTGAAGGCTTTAAGAGAGGCAGGATACAGAATGATACAGCCCGGAATAGAAAGCCTGTCGGACCACATACTTAAGCTTCTCGACAAGGGCGTGTCAGGGATTCAGAATGTTGCTCTTCTAAAATATGCCAGAAAATACGGGATGATTGCCCTTTGGAACGTGCTCTTTGGGGCAGTGGGTGTCACACCTGAGGATTACCGTGAACAGAAGGAAATGATTCCAAGCCTAGAGCATCTTCAGCCACCGGACAATGCATGGGACATCATCTATATGAGAAACAGTGTATATTATGACCATCAGGAGGAGTATGGCCTTCATCTTGTACCGGACCCCGTAGTTAAGTTCCTTTCACCGGATGACCCGGAGTATGTTTCGGACATTGCCTTTCATTTTGTTGATGAAAACAGGAAGGAGGATCCGTTTACCATCATCGAGAAGATTGGATTAAAACACGCAATTGAAAAATGGAATAAAAGATGGAAAAGGACAGGAACGCTTGCGCGCTTCTCTATGTATGAGGAGGACGGGATCTTGCACTTTACGGATACGAGGGAAATTGCAAAAAGCCGCAGCTTTACTCTAGGGGGTATTGAAAAGGACGTGTATCTTGCGGCTGCCCATCCCCGTGACCTTAACGGTATTTGCGAAATCCTAAAGGATTTTGGAAAAGGATATGCTTCCGAAGAAATAGAAAAGGTTCTTTCGGAGCTTTGCGATAATAAGCTTATGCTTAAGGCGAGCGGCAAATACCTCGCCCTTGCCATTGACATTTCGAAGGAAGAGTCGATGGAACTTAGCTACAGGGAATTTTGTGAAAGGATGTATACCGATTCTGCCTTAAAAAAAGAGGCGTCTTTACTGAATGGAGAAACAATACCGAAGCATATCGTTTGTCTCGGGGAAAAATATGGTTACGTATTTGACGAGAAAACGGTAGCAGAAACGGATCTTATCCCTAAACGCTCGGATGCTGACAGCTACCCATGGGCCTATCAGTACTGACATATGATATTAATATAGCAAAAAAGTATACATTGTACATTAAATATGCTAATATAAGTATGTTCGAATTTGGGAGAGTTCCAATATGCGTTAACATCATTGGTTCTTTAATTTTTGGTTTATTTTAATATAGGAGGAAAACTATGACTACTGCTGAAGCATATGCAAAATTAGATGAAAACAAGGAGCTTTTAGCAAAATTACAGGCAGAAGCAAACCTGAGGATGTATACGAGGTGTTAAAGGGTATTGGTCTTACAGATGACCTTGATACCTTCCTTAGTGAATCTGCAAAGATTTCTGAAGCTTATTCTAAGCTTAGCGCTGAGGAGATTGACAGCCTTTCAGGTGGCGAGCCTACTATTACCCTCACTACAATAACACCGATTCCGATTACAGCTATCGGTCTTGCTGCACTTTAATTTGTAGTGACAAATCAAGATAAGTCTATCATTTTTGCAGTACAGCAATAAGTTACCTACGGTTCATGATAGAATGAATAAGCTTAAGAGTATCACAAAATGAGAGATCATTTTTTTGATACTCTTTTTTGCTTTGATTTTCAAAATTTGCTTGTAAACAGGAGACCAGATAAATGAATGATTGGCAGATGAGGGGCAAGGAATGCAGCCCGGAGAAAACAATCCAAAAAATTCAGGGCATTTTAAGCTCACTTGGAATTAAAACAGTTATGAACGACGCGGATGAGGATGTCGAAAACTGCTTTTCGTGCCGAATTACAACTGAAGGGCAGACTTCTGCCATATTTGGTTCAAACGGCAAGGGAATGACAAAGGAGCTTTCCCATGCCAGCGCACACGGTGAATTTATTGAAAGGCTTTCCAACAGGCTGTTTTCACAGACCGTACGACTTGACGATCCAAGACGCGGGGAATTTGAGGGGGCAGTCGGAAAGCTTCAGGAGGTAAGGGCAAAGGACCTGCCGGAGGCCATTAAACATCTCAAGAGAAGGATTGCGGATACGATTGATGCCAAAAATGTATTCATATCCAGGGAGTTTATGGTCGACATGATGCTTGACAGCATTTCACCTGCTGCCCATAAGGGAAAATTCATATCCTATCCTTACTACTCGCTAAAGGGCGACTGCTTTGAGTATTTCCCGGAATGGCTTTTGTATTTTACAGGAAGTAATGGCATGGCGGCAGGCAATACCCTCGAGGAGGCCATGGTAGAGGGTCTGTCCGAGATAGTGGAGAGATACTCACAGATGGTCATGTATGAGGGAAAAGTCATACCTCCCGAGATACCGAGGGATTACCTTAAGACATATCCGCATATCTACCGCATCATTGAAAACATTGAGTCACGCGGACATTACTCAGTAAGGGTTCTTGATTGTTCTCTTGGAAAGGGCATTCCGGCCGTGTGCGGAGTAATTGTGGACCTGGAGACTGGAAAGTTCAGCGCAAAATTTGCAGCCCAGCCAAATATGGCAATCGCCCTTGAGAGGGCATTCACTGAATCCATGCAGGGAAGCGGACTTCATTCAACAGCCAACCGTTCTAATGCCGATTTCTGCATGTCTTCTGAAAAACAGAGACTCAATAAATGGAACAGCATGAAGATGGCCTCAAGCAATGTTCCGGCGCAGTTTCTCATGGACACACCGACATATGAGTTTAAGCCCTGGGAAAGTGTATCGGGCATGACTAACCGTGAGATTATGCAGTTCCTCATTAAAAAGATTGAGTCATTTGGTTCTGATATATATGTAAGGGATGTTTCATACCTGGGATTTCCTGCCGTTCATATCTATGCGTCGGACTTCTCGGAAGTGCTTCCGGTTGACTTTACGGAATTAAAGCAAAAGAAGATGAATTCAAATGTTGCTGAGTACTTTGCGAGAATAGATTCCCTGACTGATGATGAGGTTAGGGAAATGGCTTTATGTGCGATTATTAAAAGCGGTTCATATCTTGAAAATATGTTTTCATGTGTGAGCATGCTCGGATATACCACCCCTCCATTATTCACGCCATTTGACTGTCAGGTGCTTAGGGCCGTATGCTCATACAGGCTTGGAGACTATGGAACGGCTGCATCCATATTTGTAAAAATCAATGAGATGAAGGAGCATTTACACGAGGATGAACGACTTCTCATTGGTGCTGTTATGACCTGGGTAAATGGCATGAAGGACGGAATAGACCAGGAGCAGATTTATCAGGTTGTAAGGAGGCTTTATCCTAACCAGGCGGACGAGGTAAGAGAGATGTTCGGGGATCCAAAGCATGTCCTTGAAAAGATTTATCCGGTCATTAAGGAAAAGAGCCCTAAGGGTCTTGAGGAGGCAGGCTCATGCTATGAGGAGATGTACAGTATCTACAAGAAGCTCATAGATATTGAGAATAATAACCCTGTGGATCCGGAAAGTATTCGCAGTATATTTAAATAATCATGGGCAATGTATTGAACGAACTTTTTACAGAAGAAGAAATAAGGGACATTTTTGACCGTTCGCTGATACCGGGTGCGTATCCTGAGAATTATGAGGCAGAATATGAAGAATTCTCGTTTTGGCTTAAGTATCTTCTTGCTTCTTCAGAATGCTCTAAGGAGTCAGAGTTCGTTTTCGGAAAACCGGAGGCGGTTAGCCCTGCGGGGATACTGTTTGGGTTTATGTTTAACCCGGTCAGGCGCTTCTTCAAGGACCGGGTTGACACAAAAAGGTATCTTCCAGGGGCATATTCAGAATGGCAGGTATCATTTTGCACTGCCCTTTCAGACCTCTTTGGAATTTTTCTCATAGGAGAGCTTCAGCTCTTTGCGGGCCCGATGACAAGCCCCTCCACAAAATGGGCAAAAGAATCGGCCATGCCTTTTATAAAGGATGGTACGGTTCTTCGGTCGATGGCAGAAAAGTATCCGCTTTTTATCCGCCAGACCGTCACCTTTACATGGCTTCAGATACGTCACCTCGAGGAGGTGATGGACGCTATTCAAAATGAACTCGGGACAGCCTTTTACAGGATATTTGGCGTTTGCGACATTCCAAAAATCAAAAATGTAAATGCATCCAAGTCCGACAGGCATAACGGCGGAAAAAGTGTCCACATCATAGAATTTGAAGACGGAAGAAAAATCGTTTACAAGCCGCATCATGCGGATATCGACAGGGCCTTTGAGGCATGGACAGGGTTTATTGCACAAAAGGGCGGTGAGAGACCATACCTTCTTCCTGTATCCGTAGATACAAGTGAAGGCTCCTTTGTTCAGTTTATTGAGGGCGTAGCCATTGAAAACAGGGAGGATGCGGGAGAGTATTACAGACGCATGGGATTCCTTATGGGAAGCATCTACCTGCTGCGTGGTCATGATCTTCATATGGAGAATATTATTGCAGTCGGAAAAGAGCCCGTTATCATTGACCTTGAGACGATGGTTGTACCAAAGGGGTGCCTAAATTACAGGATGATGAATGGTAATGACCAATATTCTGTATTATCCATGGCACTGCTGCCGTCTGTTCTCATGCTTCCAGGCTTCAAAAGCTCGCCCTTCTCAGGACTTTGCGACTTAATGAACGGAAGCAAAAATCTCCCCGTGTATGATGGAACACCCATTTCAGGAAGGGAGCATATAGAAGAGCTTTGCAGTGGCTTTGAAAAGGCATTAAAAACTGTTATGGCTCATAAAGATGAAGCGACAGAATTCGCGGCTAATGTCTTTAAAGGGACAAAGGTACGTATGGTGCTTCGTCCGACACAGTACTATGGACGAATGCTCGCTGGACTGGCTTCCAAAAAATGTCTTGGTGACCTTACGTATTACAGGTCACTCATTGACAGGAAAAAAATAAATGAGAATGAGCTTCTTACAAAAGAGGAGTGCCTTTGGATAATGCATGAGGAGCAGAAGGCCCTTGAAATCCTTGATATACCATTTTTTGAGGATACACTGACTGAAAAAATGGTTCGCGATATGTGCTCTGAATGGAATGAGCTTGATTCTGATCTTATATCAAAGGAAACCGCGAGAATACGTTTTGTGCTTTCAGGTATCAGGCCAGACAGTGGAAGGGCTAAGGAACAGTTCATCCCTGATGACATCAGCCTTGACAGGCAGGGATTAAGGGAACTCTCACATATCTGTGCGAAGATGCTTACGCTTTCAGTAAATGGCACTGCTGTTACAAGGGAACAGCTGCAGGTGTACCTAAGCGACATGCCCCTTCATGCCTATGCCCTTCTTGACGGAAACCTCGGATCCCTCGTTGCGCTTGGGGCTTACAAAAAACTCTTTGGAAGCGATGAGGAAATTGAAAACGGCATCAGGGAAGGCATTAGCCATGTGCTAGATCCGCTTTGCGTGGCAAGTGCACTTGTTCCATCAGCGATGGGTTTTGCTGACGGAACAGCCGGCTACATTATTGGAATGAAAATGTGCCATGAGATGGGACTTATTTCTGAGGAAAGCTTTCGTGAAGCATTGGAAAAGGCAGGAAGGCTTGCAGATGATCCCACGCGCATCGCTTATATGGAGCCCGCTGTTTTATACGGAAGCATTGACATGATATATGCTCTTTCAGGGCTTCCCGAAGGGTATATGACAAAGGAGCTCATAAAGCTTAAGAAACTGATTCAAAATTCAATATTAAATTGGAGTGAATATAAGTGCCTTGAGGAAGCAGACCTCGTAAGGGCCACAGAGGAGGCTCTTTATCCGCATTGCAGTGATACGGAAGGTATGGAGCAATTCCTGAAGCCCTGTAAAAACAACTCCCTGAGGATGGGAAACAGCGGAAAGCTTTATGCGGCTACAAATGCCCTACAGTCAAACGAGGACGAAACGCTAAGGCGAAAAGCCGACATTTTATGCGCTTATCTGTCAACACAGTGCCATATATATGAAAATGCGGGATTGCCAGAGGACTGCTTTGAGGCAGGTCTTTTACATGGCGTGCCGGGAATTCTCTACAGCATCTGTAGGTACCTGCGCCCTGACCTTATCCCGCCAGTTGGATAAACTTAAGAAAACATGATATAATACTTTTTATGGTACATAACACACAAGGAGGTTGTTTATGAATACGGTTGAAGCATTAAAGAAATTAGATGAAAACAAAGACATTGTTGAGAAAATCAAGGCAGAGGCAAAGACGCCTGAGGATGTGTACGAGGTTTTAAAGGGAATCGGCCTTACAGATGACTTTGACACATTCATCAGCGAATCTGCAAAGTACGTGGAAGCATACTCAAAGCTCAGTGCTGAGGAGATTGACAGCCTGTCAGGTGGCGGTTCCTCAGGAACGTTATGGACAACAATGACATTTACCACTGTACCGATTGCCGGCGGCCTTGCAGGAATCTAAATTTAGGAATATGGCAGCCCCTGGAGAACCCGTGAATGCGGGACTCCGGGGGCTTTTTTGCTAATAATATAGTAACGCAAAACGAAATGTACTCATTGCGTAAATTATTAACGCGTGATACAATTTACACAATGAGTAATATTAAGTGGAGGGAATAATTATGTCAGAAGAAACATTTCAGAATAGAATCAAAGAATTAAGGGAGTCAACAGGCCTCAACAGAAAAGAATTTTGTGAGAAGTTTGATATTCCATATAGAACAGTTACGGAATGGGAACTGGGACATAGAAATGCCCCGTCCTATGTTTTGAGATTCCTAGAATATTATATTCGAATGCAGAAATTGATAAAGGAAAAGGAAGATAACGAAGAACTACAAGGAGATAAATAAGCTAATGATTAAAGTGGTGGTGCCTGAATGAAACAAAGAACTGTTGAGAAAACAAAGAACTTTTTTACACTTTCATCTTGGCAATGGAATTACCTTGGATTCCCGCTTGGCATTCCTAATATCAAATTGACAATATGGCATATATGCCAAATAATGTAAAAAAGACCCAAAAGACCCCGAAAGAGGAAATTCAGATTGCTAAGGATAGAAGAAAAGATTTTATGGAAAGGGTGACGAAGGATGAAAACATTTGATGAGATGCTTTCTAAGCAGTTGCAAGATGACGAATTTAGAAAAGAATACGAAGCTATTCAGCCAGAAATGGATGTCATTAGAGCTATTGTGGATGCTCGGACTTCACAGAATTTGACACAGAAAGATCTTGCTGAACGTACAGGTATTAATCAGGCTGATATAAGCAAACTTGAGAATGGAACAAGAAATCCTTCGGTTAACCTACTTAAAAGATTAGCAGAAGGCATGGGTATGGCTCTTAAAATTGAGTTTGTTCCTAAACAGAAAACTTCGACATAAGCCAGAGGTGACGGAAAAGGAAGGACATGAGTTCTGCCGCTCAGTGAATGGTGTATGGCTTACGAAAGAAGTTCCAGTAAGATATCTTGAAAGATTGTAAATTTGACTTTTAATTGTACTATAGGAGATTATGAAAATGATTAAAGTTTTATTTGTTTGCCACGGCAGACACTGTAGTTTTCTCTAATAAGCCAGTATAATCAAGGGTATGCAGGAATGGGGAAGTGATTTTTACACCTGTTGTACCCTTTTTTATATTACTGAAGTTATATTAGAAACTGGATTGCCCTCGATAAAATATTATAACTATGAATGCGGGCCACCGACGATTACAGAGATGTGATGTCGGTGGCTTTTCAATTTTGGCTTGGACTAGGTGTATTTTGTAAATCTGGTTTTTAATTTG
>JAUNDA010000056.1 GCA_030526295.1 Eubacteriales bacterium | reverse complement strand
AAATCAGAAGGGCAAAGGTATATATGTTCGACGGAACACCTAACGATTCCAAATACATGCAGAAGCATTTCCCGAATACATTAAGGACATGCGGATATGACACACTCTCAGTGTTAAAGGCCATCAAGATGCCACAGAAGGCCATTGACATTGTTGGCGTATACTGGCCGTATCTCGGAGTGCCGCTTGACGAGGTTAACTTCTTCCATTACGGAAACATGATTGACATGTATGTTACACGTCGTGCCGTTATCCCGCACCATACCTCACATGAGATTTCCATGAACTTCCTCAACCGTTTCTACGAGCTCGGTGGAGAGGCATGGTTCAACTGCAGGGCAGAGGAATTCCTTTTCGACGGAGATAAGTGCTGTGGCGTACGTACTTCACTTGGTGATGTTGAGTGTAAGCAGGTGCTTGCAAGCATTAACCCAAATATGATTTATGCAAACATGATGCCAAAGG
The DNA here is from genome assembly GCA_030526295.1 of Eubacteriales bacterium. Lineage (GTDB taxonomy): Bacteria > Bacillota > Clostridia > Lachnospirales > Lachnospiraceae > Avilachnospira. Next base: position 14,721 of record JAUNDA010000056.1, on the reverse strand, counting down.
AGCTTGTTCCTGAAAGGGAGAAGAAGCTCTATGCTGCAAGAAAGGGCAAGTTCGGTCCTAAGTTCTGTCTCGTATACATGGCTCTCAATAAGTCATGCGAGGAGCTTGGCCTTACTGATTACTGCACCTTCTTTGCAGGAACAGCTGATACAAGAAAGGAATACAATAACCTTAAGAGCATCGACAACGATTACAACATTCTCATAAGCTACAATAACCTCGTTCCGAATTTCTCGCCGGAGGGAACCTGTGTCGTAAGCTTTACAAAGCTTTTCACGGCTCCTGATGACTGGGAGAAGATTAAGCCTGAGGAGTACTATAAGGTTAAGGATGAGATGATTGCAAAGTGCCTTAAGGACTGCAGGGAAAAGCTCGGAATCGACATCGAGCCTTACATTGAGGAGGTTGAGGTATCAACACCTATGACCTTCGCACGTTACCTCGGAACTCCTGACGGAACACCTTATGGCTTTGAGGTTACAAGCTGGGATGGTGTTATGGCCAGAATGATGAACATTGATTGTGACTTTAATGTAAAGGGTCTCCGCCATATCGGTGCAGGCTCATTCTTCGGTGACGGTTATTCATCAACATGGATTAACGGAGACATGGCAGCAGGCCTTGCCTGTGACGAAATCGACAAAGGAGGTAATGAATAATGGCACTTAATGTAAAAGTAGGACTTATCGGTCTTCTTGATATGCTTAAATTTGCCAACCTCGCAAAGGTAAGGGAAAAGGTAATTGCACAGACTCCGCCAGAGGAGATAAAGGCAGATTACAAAATCAACAGCTTCGCAAAGGCACAGCACCCGGATTACCAGACCTTTGTAATCGATGAGATCATCGACCACAAGGCAGCAGGCGCAAAGTCATTTATCCTTAAAAAGGCAGATGGAAAGCCGGCTTCATATTTCAGGGCAGGACAGTATATTTCACTTAAGCTCCCGATCGGGGACAGCTTTGTGACACGTCCATATTCAATTTCATCATCACCAAAGTGGGCACTCGAGGGCAAGCTCGCTGTGACAATTAAGTCAAATCCTGGCGGATTTGCAGCAGACTGGATGCTTGAAAACTTAAAGGTAGGAGATGAGGTTAATGGCTCTGAGGGACTTGGCTCCTTCTACTTTGAGCGCTACAGGGACGCTAAGCACGTGGTAGCACTTGCAGGCGGAAGCGGAATCACACCGTTCCTTTCAATGGCTTATGCAATTCGTGACGGTATCGAGGACTTTAAGCTTACAATTCTTTTCGGTTCAAGAAACGAGGAGTCAATTCTCTTTAAGGATGAGCTTGAGAAAATTGCGGCTGAGACTGATAAGGTTAAGGTTGTAAATGTTCTTTCCGATGAGGAAAAGGAAGGCTTTGAGCATGGCTTCATTACGGCTGACCTTATTAAGAAGTATGCCGGAGAAGATCCGTACAGCGTATTCATCTGTGGTCCTGAGGCTATGTATAAGTTCCTTGAGGGTGAGATTGCAAAGCTTAACCTCGAAAAGAAGTATGTTCGTCGTGAGTTCCTTGGCGCTACAAAGACAGTCTGGGAGGAGGAAGGATATCCTGCTGATAAGAAGGACAAGGTATTTAAGCTTACGGTTAAGCAGGGCGATAAGGAAACAGTTTGCGACTGCTCAGCTAACGAGCCTATCCTCGTTGCAATAGAGCGTGCAGGTATCAAGGCTCCTTCAAGATGCCGTGCCGGTGAGTGCGGATGGTGCCGTTCAAGGGTTATTACCGGAGAGTACTTCGTGCCGAAGGCAACAGACGGCAGAAGATGGGCAGACAGGCAGTGCACTGAGATTCATCCATGCGCAACCTTTGCACTTTCAGATATGACAATCGTCGTACCGGGAGAGTATGTATAATTTATAAAGATAAGGATTTGGCGGTCGGTTCGTTTGAACTGGCCGCTTTATTATATGTCAAAAAACACAGGCGAAATTTGTGAAAATCGATGAAAAAGAGACACATAAAGCATATGTGTGTCTCATTAATTGAAAATCATATTTGTGTGTGAGATAATCAAAAAAATACAATAAAACCGGAGATGATGGCTTATGGGCATTGATACAAAAGAATTAATCAACAGAATAAAACAGGAAGAAGACATCGAGGTGTTCCTTGAAAAGTACGAAGACGAAATGATTGCCCTTAAACCGGTTGAATTTTTGAATGAACTGGCAGAAGAAAAGTGCCTCAGTCCTGCGCAGATAGCAAGGGATTCAGGCCAGAGCGATTATGTTTACAAGGTGTTTAAGGGTGAACGTAAGCCAAGTAGGGACGTGCTTATTGCGATATCATTTGGCATGAAGTTCGATATAGAAGAGGCACAGCTTCTTTTACGCATGTCAAAAATGGCTGCACTTGATCCAAGGGACAGGAGGGATTCGGTTATTCTTTTTGCACTGAAGGAAGGATATGGAATCGACAGAACAAACGAACTTTTAAATGACATGAAGGAAAGAATCATCTGACAGGGGAGAAAAGAAAATTGCAGGATTTGGATAAGTACAAATTATCAACATATCATGTAGTAAGAACCCTTAGGAGTACGGAAAACACACTTGTTGAGGTTGTCGAATCCCTGGTTGATTCCGAAAGATTCATAAAAGTCACATATCATTCCGATAAGAGGCAGGTTTTTGAAATCCTAAAGAATGTCAGGAATCAAAATCTTCCGAGGATTATAGATGTGTTTTTTGATGAGGATACCATAGTCATAGAGGAACTTGTGGAGGGGGAGACACTTGAAAACATGCTATCTGAAAAGCATGTATTCCGTGGTGATGACATACTGAAAATCACAAAGGGGTTAATAAATGCAGTATCAGCACTTCATGACAGTGGCATAATTCACCGTGACATAAAGCCTGGAAACATCATAATAAAGCCATCGGGTGAGGCGGTACTGATTGATTTTGATATAGCACGCATATATTCACCTGTATCCTCTAAGGATACCGAGCACTATGGAACAAAAGGGTATGCCGCGCCTGAACAGTATGGCTTTTCACAAAGTGACTTTAGAAGTGATATTTATGCACTTGGCGTGACGCTGGGTGAGTTTAAAACATCAGCTGGCATACCAAAAGTGATTGATGGTTTGATTGAACGCTGCACGGAGTTTGACCCGAAAAGGCGTTTTCAGAATGTTGGTGAAATCAATGAATATCTCGACCTAAGTGAGAAAAAAAGAAAAACAGTGCGAATTACCCTTATGGGATTATTTGTTACAACGGTTCTTCTGCTATTATTTATTCTAAATAACATTAATTCTGAGCATGCTCATTTAGAAACAGGGAACACTCCTGACAGCCAGAACATGGCATTACTAACTGGGGTCTCGTTGGATGAAAGAATTGTGGATACATCAGGAGCGGGCATGGAGATTCCCGTGATTAAGCTATCTCAGGGAAACGAGCAGGAATTAACAGTTAGTTTTGGCAATTCACATGATGCAAGAATTAAGGCATCACTTAAGGATGAAACCATAGAGCTATTAATAAATGATCGGTTTTCATTTTTATTTAAAGATAGCGGGGAACTATCCAAAAACTCATATCAAGAGGGCGTGTCCATGGCAGAGATTATCCTTTATGACATTAACATGGACGGAAACTTGGAGATTATCCCGGTCATAGCTAATGGCATTAAGGCGGATTATCCTTCGGGAGAAAGTATGCTTCTTCTTAATTATTCGCTTGGCTGGTGCGTTTATTATGATGACGGCACGTATGTTACTGCAAGAGAATGCATGAAGGCTGAAGCCGATCCTTTTAAGATTCTTGATACAATGTCTGGCTGCATAATGGCAGATTTTCCTCATTACTACAGGCTGGAAGAAGGCGCGTTAATTATGGAATAAAACTGGACTCCGAGTCCATGACTTTAAAAATTCGAATTGTTATAATCGGTTTGAATACATGAACATGGTCATGGAAAAGGAGGAGTTAAAATGTTCTGTAAATATTGCGGTAGTGAAATTGAGAATGATGCGGTTTTCTGTGCGAAATGCGGAAAGAAACTAGCGAGCGTAAATAATCCTGATGATTCAGTAAAGAATTTAAGTCAGGAGCCAAGAAATGAGGAGTTATTAAGTAAACTTGGTAGCTGCGTTGAACTTTTAAATCCAATGCAGGGAAAATATGATTTAAGGAATGATTTAATAATAAATCTTTCAAGGAAGACCAACTTCATTCTGCTCTATGTCGTATTTATCATAATAGGTTTCATATTGGGAAATACGCTTGATTATGCTTTCTGGGAGATGGGAATTCAGACATTCGGAGTCATGCTTTGCTGGATTGGAATCGGTATAGGTGTACCGGCATTAATATCAAAATCAATTAAGGATACTAATGCAAATAACTACACGAACTTTAAAAAACTGGACGCCGAATTAAAGGAGGCATTTAAGACACTTAATCTTCCAATACAGCTGGCATATGAATATAGTGACCCGCGTGTGATTAAGAGTCTGATTAGTACAGTGGAAAACGGCAGAGCAAATACGCTTAAAGAGGCAATAAACATTATTATGGATGATGAATATAAAGCACTGTCTGTTAATCTTCCAAGAAATACAACTAATAATGAGGATCTAAAGGCAATGATTGCCTTGATGATATATGTAAAAAACAATGGTGAAATCAATAAGGGATTAAGCTGATTAAGGCAGTTACAAGGGGGTATTATGAACAAGCAGTCACAAAAGGACAAAACAATGACAGGGGATGAGTTTTTTTGCACCAAGTGTGGAAGTAAACTACAGTAAGTACACCTGTTATTTAATGGAAACCATAAGGCTTTGCTAAAGAAAAAGGGTAATTGATATGTCAAAATTTTGTACTAAATGTGGAAATGTACTTAAAGATGATGATGTGTTCTGCGGTAAGTGCGGAGCAAAACAGACTGAAATAAACAATCAGGATATGAATAGTCCTGAGACTGGTACTCAAGGTGCAAATCTAAATCAGGAACAGCCACAGACCACGATTAATAAGCCGGAGTCTGTCTTTGAACAAAGCACAGAAACTGTTTCAAATGCTACTAGTGGGAATGCATCAACGTGGAACGAGGGATTCCCAGATGTTTCAAATGCGCCGCAGGTACCCCAAACTGGTAAAAAGAAGAACCTGCTTATTCCGATACTGGTCGGGGTAGTTGTCCTTTTTGTAATTATAGGGATTATACTGTTTTCAAGTCGCTCATCTGGGAAAAACGAAAAATCAAACAGTAAAAATGAAACAACTACTGAATCCGAGACTTCATATGTTCCGACTCGAATTTCTCTTACTTCCTTTGTTGACCGGTATAATTCAAAAATCAGATATTTGGCAAAAGCAAGCAGTTCAAGAAAAGCAAGGGACGAAGAATATGTTGGTGCCGCAAAAACGTTAATTGATAAAGTTTTAAAAAATCCTCTCACGGCTCAGTATCTCAGTGAGGAAGTTGTAGAAAATGATGATTATGGAAGGGCAATCGTTAGTCTGGATGTATCGGCACAGAATTCTTTTGGTGGATGGGTCAGACAAAACTTTTTAGTCTGTATAAACAGCATGGATTATGATGGAACATTCACATATAACCCAACTTTGTATTATGTCGACGGCTATGAATCGTATGAAATGCTTAAGATTATGAATCATTTTGGTGAAGACCCGGTCGATGTAGAGGTTGGACATTTATATATTAGTATGTCGGATTTTAAACAGTCTGAGGAGTTTGTTTGTGGAGGAGAAACTCTTACATGTTACAGGATTTCACGTGAAAACTGTATAAATTACATTTTTGTTGACAAACAGGATAATGTAAAATCAGTATTTACGAATTCAAGATATGATAAACAGGATTCATGGAAGGTGAGCTGTGCGTTAAGTGCAGCATTGACTGGAAAGAATATCTACGAAGCAAAAAAAACTATTGGAAATGTATTTAGTTTTGATGATAACAAGTTTATAGCTGATTCGTATTATGAAACTGGATATGTATATGATTGTGTTGACGAGAGTGGCCTAATAAGATTTGCTACAACTTTTGTTGATGAGGAAGTATATAATTCAGGCGTTTTCTGGACACCCCAGGAACTTTATTCTGAAAATGCTGGAAATACTAACAATACAAAGGAAGTAGAACAAAAAACAGGTAATGGCGAGAATACAACAACTGAAATAGCAAACAAGGTACAGATAGAAGATTATCTTGGAACATGGTACGGCGTTGGAGGGCGCTGGGGAATTGAAATCAGCAAAAAAGGTAACCAAATTGTGGCCAGATACTGGGGCTCGGGTGGAGCTTCTTCCGGAGAAGAAGGAGAAATGATTTGCGAAATAGCCGATGGCCGTCTGAATTTTCACGACGGAAGGGCCACAGAGTATCGATATGATGACTATGGAAACAAAGCCGAAATGGAACGATACTCAAATGCTTCAGGCTTTTTCTATATTGAGAAGGATGATTCTGCAAGATTTATTGAAGGCGAGTTATATTGTGGTACTTTAGCCAAGGAATGGGACGGATACACAGATGATGCTAAGGGAATCGGAGGGTATCTAATCTGGAACATGTATAACGATGATTCAATATCTCCATATTACGAGTATGTAATATGGTACAGTTCACAGTGCTATCTCTCTGAGACCGAAGTGAAATTTCTTTCTGATGAAGAGCGAAGAATAGCCAGAAATGAAATATACGCTCGTCACGGAAGAAAGTTTAAAGATCAGGGATTGAGGGATTATTTTAATTCAAAATCTTGGTACCATGGTACAATCGAGCCTGATAGTTTTGACGAATCGTGTTTTAATGAATTTGAAAAGAAGAATATTCAAATGCTCCAGTGAAATAGTTAAATTCATTTAAACAACAATTGAAATGCGGCAGACGATTGTCTGGTGTGTCGGGTGTTATTACAAAGAATAATTTTGTATGTATTACTCTAACTTGAACAGGATATTCTAAAATGTTTTTTCGGCAGGTCATCGTTGGCCTGCCATTTTCATACAGAAAAAAGATTATTACTTAGCATATCCATGACAAAAATATTTAATAAAGTGTTTTCTCACGTACATTCCTTATATGGTATTGGAAATAAACCTACTAATATGGTATATTATCAGCGGAAAGAAGGTAAAAACATATGCCAATTAAAATTCCGGTTGATTTACCGGCTACTAAAACATTACACGAGGAAAACATTTTCGTAATGGATACGCTGCGTGCAACAACGCAGGATATCCGTCCGCTTCATATATTGATACTCAACCTGATGCCGACAAAGATTACCACTGAGACACAGCTTGCACGTCTTCTTGGTAATACACCGCTTCAGATTGAAGTGGAGCTTCTTGCCGTTAGTGGAAGAACACCGAAGAATACTCCAAAGGAGCACATGCTCGCTTTCTATAAGTCCTTTAACGAGGTCAGGGAGAATTACTACGACGGTCTCATAATCACGGGAGCACCTGTTGAGCAGATGCCGTTTGAGGAGGTTGACTACTGGGCTGAGCTTTGCGAAATCATGGAATGGAGTAAGTCGCATGTATTCAGCACCTTCCATATCTGTTGGGGTGCACAGGCAGGACTCTATTACCACTATGGAATTGAGAAACAGGCCCTCCCTGAGAAGATGTTCGGTGTCTTCCCACACAGGGTAACACATAAGGGCTCGATTCTTTTCCGTGGCTTTGATGATGTATTTTATGCGCCGCACTCACGCCATACAACCATTAACCGTGAGCAGGTGGAAAACACACCGGAGCTTAAGATCCTTGCAGAGAGCGAGGAGGCAGGCATCTATGCAATTTCAACGGACGGCGGAAGACAGATTTTCATCACAGGCCATTCGGAGTATGACCCGAATACACTGAATGACGAGTATAAGCGTGACAAGAATGCGGGACTTCCGATCAAGGTTCCGAAGTACTACTTCCCGAATGATGACGATACAAAGGAGCCTCTTTGCACATGGCGTTCAGGAGCAAACCTTCTGTATTCAAACTGGCTCAATTACTTCGTATATCAGACAACTCCGTATGTACTTACTGATATCGCAGGAGAAAAATAAATAGGTAATAATCAGACAACAACCCCCACTTATCAATGATAAGCGGGGAGTTTTTTACGTGCGACAGTTATTGACAAAATATTTTCCACTAAAAGTTTACAAGGCTATCTATGAGACTGGTGTGAAATTATAATGTAAAAAGGGGGCCTTGCGAAAGCAAAGCCCCTTATTTTTTAGAGATATTCCTTAAGGGAATGTACAATTTTGCCCTCACGGTTTTTAAGTGGTTCGGCATGGTAGAGGGAGCTTACGACACTTTCCTCTACACATTCGGTAACTGCCCTGAATACGTCATCGATTGCATCCTCGTGGAGACGGTAAATTGGCTCAACCGGGTTTTCGTCCCAGTGCGGAATCTGGTTGGCTGTTGAGAACATGAGTGCAATCTCACCTGAACCGTTTGATGTAAATGAGCCTGTCCTTGCAAGGCCGTTCTGGGCACGGTGAGTGCAGCGCTTAAGCTGGTCGACTGAAAGAGGGATGTCTGTAGCAAGGATTATGATGCATGATCCACGTTCCTCTTTGTATTCATCAAGCATTTTCCTGCCGATTGGCTCTCCGCAGACGGTGAGGTCCCCGGTTCTTCCAAAGTTTGTCATAAGAAGCGCACCGACTGTATATGTCTTTCCTGCAATCGTAACCTCTCTTGAAGCAGAACCTATTCCGCCCTTAAGGCCATAGCAGCGCATGCCGCGTCCTCCGCCTACTGCGCCCTCCTCGAAATCCTCGCAAGCATGCTCAATAGCACTGAGCACGTCTTCCTCTGTAACGGCACGGTTACGGATGTTGTTGATAACGCCGTCGTTACATTCAAGCACCATCGAATTAACAGTACCTGTTGTGTCACCGATTTCAGGATTCTCATTAAGCATATATGTTACAACCGCATTGATGCCTGTTCCTACACCAAAGGTGTTTGTGAGAATAATCGGGGTCTCAATTGTGCCAAGCTCCTCAACCTGAATAAGGCCGGCGCTTTTTCCAAAGCCGTTTATCACGTGCATTGCAGCAGAAACCTTACTCTTAAAAAGGTTTCCGCCGTGTGGCAGGATTGCCGTTACACCCGTCTGGTTATTATCATTTGAGATGGTCGTATGACCTACCTTTACTCCAGGAACATCCGTAATAAGGTTCCTTGGACCCTTTTTAAGGATTCCGAATTTCCATCTGTCTATGTTTACTCCCATGTCTATGTACTCCTTACTTAAAGGTTGATTCTTGTGTGTTTGGAAAGATGGAAGCATTTTTGCTATGCAAATTTTTTCTTTCCGATTTTTTAAATTACCACAGTTAGGGCTGTTTGCCAATAAAAACTTAATATTCCTATTACATAATATCATTCATTTTGAATCGGTTTTCTTTCTAGATATGTAAATATAAATAGTATTATTGAAAAAAGTTATATATAGAAGATTGAAATACAATTGACTTATGTTCTGCAAATAAGTATAATTAAAGAACGAAATGTAAGAAAGGAGGGGAAGGCATGGATTACTCACTCGAAAAATTACGTTTAATTATTGAAAAATATGATGGAATTGCCAGCTTGGAACAACTTCAAAAAGAGGGATTAACAAGAATATTAATTTATGCGTATTTGAATGACGGAGTATTGAAAAAGGAGGCACACGGAAAGTACAGTATTACTGATTGGCAACCGGATGAGTATAAAATAATTCAGTGCCGCTCAGATAAAATTGTCTTTTCACATGCGACGGCTCTGTTTTTACATGGTATATCTGATAAAGTACCACATACATTGGATATAACCGTTCCACAGGGAGATAATGTAAGTAGAATTAAAAAAGATTGTATTAATGCAAATTTCCATTATTGCAAGAGCGAATTATGGGAACTCGGACTAATGCAAATTGTTACCCCTCAGGGATTTACGGTTAATACATATGACCTTGAACGATGTATTTGTGACATCATTCGTGATAAGAAAAATATTGATACTCAGATATTTGTACAAGCTATCAGAGAATACTTCATTCATAACTGTAAGAGCAGAAAGATAATAAAATACTCAAAAGTAATGAACATAGAAGATAAGGTAAGAACATATATGGAGGTGCTGCAAGCTTGATGAGAACACCTGAACAGTTGAAAGGACAAATTCGATATTTCGCACAGAAGCACAATCTTATGTCGCAGGAAGTTCTTCAAATGTATCTATTTGAAAGGGTGTTGGAACGACTGTCTTTGTCAATGTATAAAGATAATTTCATTTTGAAGGGCGGAGTTTTGATTTCTTCAATACTTGGAATTTATGAAAGAACAACTATGGATATGGATACAACTGTGACCGGAATTACAATGAAGGACAAAGAGATTTCTGACGCGATAAAAAACATTCTGTCCATTGATGTTGGAGATGGTATAGTTTTTAATTTTATTAAGCTTGAACCTATTCGTGAAGATGATGACTATAACAATTTCAGAGCTTCATTCAACGCTATATTTGGAAAAATATGCAATCCTATGAAACTCGACATTACTACTGGAGATAAGATTACACCAGCCGCAATAGATTACTCATATCACTGCATTATGGATGATAAGACTATTGCTATCAAAGCCTATAACATCGAAACGATTATTGCTGAAAAGTATGAAACGATTATTCGGCGAAATATCAGCACATCAAGAGCGCGAGATTTCTATGATTTATCGCGTATATTTAACTTATATAAGGATTGCATCAATCAGCCATTTTTACGATGGGCCGTTAAGAACACTTCAATAAAACGGGGGTCTTCAAAAGAATTGGATGAATGGAAGGATATTTGCACTGAAATGAGTGAAGATGAAGCATTGAGGGAATTATGGAATAACTATATCCGAACAAATGAATATGCAAATACACTCTCATTTGAAGAGGTTATCGAAAGTGTTGAGGATGTTGGTAATTTTATTAATAATGAGCTTCATATTGATAATCGTTGAGCCACTAATTATGCATATGAGAAATTAAAAAAGAGCAGAGGAACGAATTCTTCTGCTCTTTGTGTTTATTTGTCTTTGCTTAGTTATCAGTTGCATCGTCACCTGAAAGAGTGAAGGTGAAGGACTTACGAGCGCCCTCATCGGCTGCAAGATACTCATCGTAGGTTGTCATCTTGTCGATGAGCTTTCCGTTTCTGATCTCCATGATTCTGTTGGCTGTTGTCTCAACTACCTGGTGGTCACGGCATGAGAAAAGGATTACACCCGGGAACTTGATAAGGGCATTGTTAAGTGCCGAAATCGATTCCATGTCGAGGTGGTCAGTAGGCTCGTCGAGGATGAGTACGTTTGAACCTGAAATCATCATCTTTGAAAGCATGCATCTTACACGCTCACCTCCTGAAAGGATGTTGACGTGCTTCATTCCGTCATCTCCGGCAAAGAGCATTCTTCCAAGGAAGCCTCTTACATACTGTACATCCTTTTCCGGGCTATACTGCATGAGCCACTCGTAGATTGTGTCATCTGAAGCAAACTCGTGTGAGTTGTCCTTAGGGAAGTATGAGAAGGTTGTTGTAACACCCCACTTGTAATCACCCTCATCAGGCTTCATCTCGCCTGTAATGATCTTCATGAGTGTGCTCTTTGCAAGCTCGTTAGGGCCTACAAAGGCTACCTTGTCATCACGGTTCAGGATGAAGCTTACGTTGTCGAGAACCTTGACACCGTCGATTGTCTTTGAAAGGTTCTTGACTGTAAGTACCTCGTTACCGATTTCCCTGTTTGGCTTAAAGTCGATATATGGATACTTACGGCTTGAAGGACGCATCTCCTCAAGCTCGATCTTCTCAAGTGCCTTCTTACGTGATGTAGCCTGACGGCTCTTTGAAGCGTTAGCTGAGAAACGTGCAATGAACTCCTTGAGCTCCTTGATCTGCTCCTCCTTCTTTCTGTTGGCTTCCTTCATCTGTCTGATCATGAGCTGTGAAGCCTCTACCCAGAAGTCGAAGTTTCCTGCGTAAAGCTGGATCTTGCCGTAGTCGATGTCGGCGATTGATGTACAAACCTTATTGAGGAAGTATCTGTCATGCGATACTGTGATTACAGTATTCTCAAACTCGATAAGGAATTCCTCAAGCCAGTTGATGGCATCGAGGTCAAGGTGGTTTGTAGGCTCGTCGAGAAGAAGGATATCCGGGTTACCGAAAAGTGCCTTTGCAAGAAGAACCTTAACCTTCATGGCTGACGGCATGTCCTTCATGAGTGTGTAGTGGTATTCAACACCAACTCCAAGTCCCTCAAGAAGTGTTGCTGCGTCAGCCTCTGCGTCCCATCCGTTCATCTCGGCAAACTCAGCCTCAAGCTCAGCGGCCTTGATTCCGTCCTCATCTGAAAAATCAGGCTTTGCATAGATTGCATCCTTTTCCTTCATGATGTCATAAAGACGCTTGTTACCCATGATAACAGTATCGAGAACAGTGAACTCGTCGTACTTAAAGTGATCCTGCTCAAGGAATGAAAGACGCTGTCCCTTTGTGATGATAACCTCACCGTTTGTCGGCTCGAGCTGTCCTGAGAGAATCTTTAAAAGTGTTGATTTTCCGGCACCGTTGGCACCGATGATACCGTAACACTGGCCCTCTGTGAACTTGATGTTAACATCCTCAAAGAGTGCCTTTTTTCCTACTCTGAATGTAAGATTGCTGGTTGAAATCATTTCTACTCCTTTAATGTGCGTGTCCACCGATTATGATAAGACCGATGGCAAAACCTATTATAGCGGCATAAGCCGTTTTTCTTGAACTGTACTGCTTGATTGACTGTGGCAGAATCTCACCGAATACTACATAGGCGAGTGTGCCAGCTGCAAAAGCAAGTGCAAATGCCGGAAGCAGTGAATCCTCACTGCAGCCGATGAGGTAGCCGATGATGGCACCGAGTGTTGTCGGGAGACCCGTTACAGCGGCAACTCCCACAGCCTTTAATCTATCCATACCCGAAGAGGTGAGTGATGAAGTGATCGCCATACCCTCGGGGATGTTGTGAAGTATTATTGTGAAAAGAAGTACGAGGAGAGAGGAGTCGAGTCCTTCCCTTGCGTAGATTGCTCCGATTGACATACCCTCTGGGATGTTGTGGATTGCAACGGCTGCTGCCATCATGAGACCTGCGAGCATAAGCTGCAATGCCTTTGAACGCTGCCTTACGACCTTCTTCGTACGCATCTTCGTATTCATTCTGTTGGGTGACATACCCTTTTCGTCACAGTCCTCGCAGGCGATGAAGTCATCCGTGTGGCCCTCCCTCGAATCGATGAAGTAATCGAGAAGACATACCGCAAGAGAACTTATTAAAACGATGAAGGCAGTCATGTAGAGGCTTAGTCCCGATTCCATGGCCTCCTCAATAAGCTCATAGCATATGAGGCTTATCATGGTGCCTGCCGAGAAGCTAAGGATTATCGCATTGACCTTTTTCGAGATGCCACCTAAAAGTGCACCGATAAGTCCGCCGAGTCCTATGCCTGCTACTCCCGTTAATAGTGTGATTATTATAAGTAAAAACATAGCTTATTTTGTTTTGGCCATGGCCATGGTGGCATAATAATTGAATTTGAGTGAGTCGTCGTAGTAAACGCTGCGGCCCATATCCTTCATAATGAGTTCGCCATTTTCCATGGCAGCGTCGCACTCAAGCACCTCACAGTTAAATGGAACTGATCCCTTAAGCTCTGCAAAGGGCTTCTTGCCCTCGATGAGATAAAGGATGGCACGGAGGACACATCCGTGAAGGGTTATGAGGATTGTCTTGTCCTTAAGCGATTCGTCAGATACGAGATCCCTAAAGAAGTCTTCAACCCTTATTGCAAGCTGTGGAAGTCTCTCGACGCTCTCGTCGATTTCAGGGCTTTCCGGGTTAAGCCAGTAGGTACTGAAGCTTTTAAGCGGAACATTGTAGCCCTCGGCCTTGCAGATAAGGCCCTCCCACTTTCCAAACGAAGCCTCCTTAAGGCGGTCATCGGTTCTTATCTCGATGTCCCTTCCAGCTAACATAAGCTCTGCTGTTTCGTAGGCTCTTTTTAATGGGCTAGAGTAGCAGAGGTCGATATGGACATCCTTCATGCCGATACCTGTCTGCCTCGCCATTTCCCTTCCCTTGTCATTTAGTTCAATGTCAGTCTGGCCCTGGAGTCTGCCATCCACATTCCAGTCGGTTTCCCCATGCCTAACTATGAGTAGTTTCATATATAAAAAAGCTTTCTAACAAAATATATTTCTGGAAGCACGTTTTTTATTGCTTAACTTACATACGGAATGCTACGCTCTTTGCACTCTCGCATTCCTATGCCACATTCGCAATTCGCAGTGCTTCGCACGCATGTATTACTATGCCGAATTCGCAATCCGCGGGTCCCTACCCGCTACTTGCTCATATGGCGCGTGTTTTTTACACACAAAGTCTCGGTGTGGTTTTCGTGTAAACACGAAACCTGTTTTCCGTACAGTCGCACATTTGTGCAAGCACAATGCGCCGCCTGCCCGGAAACCACGTTCCCTACTGCTTCACTTACATACGGAATGCTACGCGCTTCGCGCTCCCGCATTCCTACGCCACATTCGCAATTCGCAGTGCTTCGCACGCTACTTGCTCATATGGCGCGTGTCACAAGTTTTTTGTGCCACTTTTGTGCAAGCACAACGTGTC
>JAUNDA010000055.1:3176-15303 GCA_030526295.1 Eubacteriales bacterium | reverse complement strand
ATGCAAATAATGCTATGGCGGCTGATGTTGCTGGCGACGCTGATGCTAATGTTAATGCTGAGGCTGATGGCAATGCAGCAGACAGTAAGGACGGCTGCGGCATTGAAAACGGTGGAGCAAAGAACAGCACGGGCAGTGACACTGTTGATGGTACAGATGGCGGCGCAGACAGTAATGTAAATGACAGTGTGAATGAAGGGGGCGAGCAGGCTCAGGAGGAGTTTGAGCCGGGAGTCGGAATCAACGACTGCGCATTTGTTTCAAGAAGGCTGTCAAAATGGCTTGACAAGGAAGATTTTATTGATGAAGTTTATACCCTGGAAATCTGTTCAAAGGGGTATCTTGATAAAAGTGAAGGAGAAAACTAATGAATAACGAACTTAAGGAAGCACTGGAAATTCTCGGAAAAGAGAGAAATATATCTCAGGAAGCGCTCATTGAGGCTATCGAGAGCTCACTTCTTACAGCGTGCAAGAACCACTTCGGTAAGGCAGACAACTGCGAAGTGTATATCGATAAGGATACATTTGAGTATTCAATCATCCAGAAGAAGGAAGTTGTTGAAGAGGTTGAGGATCCCGTTCTTCAGATTTCCCTCACTGATGCAAAGATGATCGACAAGACAGCTGAGACAGGCGATGAGATTGCTTTCCCTATCGATTCACAGAAATTCGGACGTATCGCAACACAGAATGCAAAGGGTGTTATTGTTCAGAAGATCAGGGAAGAGGAGAGAAATTCTCTTTACAGGGAGTTCTTCGATCATGAGCATGACATCATGACAGGTACAGTTCACCACTTCCACGAGAAGAACTGCATCGTTAACCTTGGCAAGGCAGATGCAACACTCAGCGAGACTGAGCAGATTAAGGGTGAGCAGCTTAAGACAGGCCAGAGAATCAAGGTTTACCTTCTTGAGGTTAAGAATGCCACAAAGGGACCGAGAATCACTGTTTCAAGAACACATCCGGACCTTGTAAAGAAGCTCTTTGAGCAGGAGGTTGCAGAGGTTAAGGACGGAACAGTCGTAATCATGGCAATCGCAAGAGAAGCAGGTTCAAGAACAAAGATGGCAGTTCTTTCAGCTGACCAGAACGTTGATGCGGTAGGTGCATGCGTAGGTGTTAACGGAACACGTGTTAATACAATCGTTGAGGAACTCGGTGGAGAGAAGATCGACATCATCAACTGGGATGAGAACCCGGCATTCCTCATTGAGAACGCATTAAGCCCGTCAAAGGTTATCTGCGTAGTAGCTGATGAGGACTCAAGAGAGGCAACAGTTATCGTACCGGACAGCCAGCTTTCACTTGCAATCGGTAAGGAAGGCCAGAATGCAAGACTTGCTGCAAAGCTCACAGGCTACAAGATTGACATCAAGAGCGAGTCACAGGCTGAGGAGTCAGGACTTCTTGAGGAGCTTGGAATGACTGAGCAGGCAATCTTAGAGGAAGAGGCAACGGAGGAATAAATTGGCAGACAGATTAAGCGGAATGCTGAGCCTGTCAAAAAAGGCCGGAGCACTTAAAACAGGCGAGTTTTCATGTGAGAAATCGCTTAAGGATAACAGGTCGAAGCTTTGCATCATTGCAAGTGATGCCTCAGATAATACGACTAAAAAATTTGAAGATCTGTGCAAAAGAAAAAAGGTGGAATGCAGACGCATTGACATGACGAAGGCGGAGCTTGGACACCTCGCAGGACAGTCGGAAAGAACGATGGCCAGTGTCGAGGACAACGGATTTGCACAGAGCATTTTGAAACTGATTGATGGAGGTAGAATAGGTGGCTGAAGAAAAGGATATTAAGAAAACAGAAGGAGCAGAGGCTCCGAAGAAGGCGCTTAAGGTAGTATTTAGAAGCCAGAACTCTTCAAGTATAAAGGAACTTCCAAAGGGACTCAGGGACGCAGCAGGAACAAAGAAGCAGGGCGAAGCAGCAAAGAAGCTGCCAAACGGCGCCAGACCGCTTCCTGCAGGAACAAAGCCGGTTAAGCCGGCAGTATTCGGCGTAACTGAGGAGGAAAAGGCCGAGACAGTTCAGGCTGTTAAGGAAAAAATGGAAGCTAAGGCCAAGGCTGAAAAGGCTGAGAATGAGAAGAGAAAGGCCATGGAGAGAACCGAGGGAGTAGTTGCCTCGGGTGGCGTTATCATTATCAAAAAGGCAAAGGCTGCAGAGGAAGCAGCTGCACCTGAGGTAAAGGAAGAGACTAAGAAGGCTGAAGGCGAAGCTCCAAAGAAGACAGAGGAGACAGCTCCTAAGGCTGATGTAAAGCCAGCTAAGGAAGCTCCTATAAAGGAGCAACCAGCTAAGGAGACACCTGCAAAGGCAGAGCCTAAGAAGGCTGAAAACAAGCCGGCAGCAAAGGAAGCAAAGAAGCCTGAGAGTACCGTAAAGAGCGTGCTCAGAAAGCCTGAGGTTCCGCAGGTTAAGATTCTCAAGTCTTATGCAAACTATGATGCCAATGCTGTAATCAAGCAGGCAACAGAGGCGCAGAAGGCAGCGAGAAAGGCTGAGTATGCGGCAAACAGAAACAAGAACAACAATAATAACAACAATAACGGAAACGGCTCAAACGGCGAGGACAAGGGCGGCAGAAAGTTCATTGCCAGAAACCCGAGAAACGGTGAGGACAGAGGCGGACGTAACCAGAACAACGGCCAGAATAACAGATTCTCACAGCAGAGACCTCAGGGTGGACAGTCTCCGAGATTCAGCCAGGGCGGTCAGTCAGCCCCTGCAGGACTTGATGTACATACAGGAAAGAACCCGCAGGCAAAGGGCAGAAATGCTTATTCAAACAAGGATAAGGACCGTAAGGACAAGTACAGGGACGAGCCGACACAGAACATTAAGAAGACTGGAAAGGGAGCATTCATTAAGCCTGAGGTTAAGCAGCAGAAGCCTGAGGACGACATTAAGGTAATCGTAATTCCAGAGAACCTTACAATCAAGGATCTCGCTGACAAGCTCAAGGTTCAGCCGTCACTCATCATCAAGAAGCTTTTCCTTCAGGGAAAGATGGTTACTCCGAACAGCGACCTCACCTACGAGGAGGCAGAGGAGATTGCAATGGAGTACGATATCCTTTGCGAGAAGGAGGTTCCGGAGGACGTTATCGCCGAGCTTCTTAAGGAAGAGGAAGAGGACGAGAAGGACATGGTTAAGAGAAGCCCTGTTGTCTGTGTAATGGGACACGTTGACCATGGTAAGACATCACTTCTCGATGCAATCAGAAAGACAAACGTAACAAGCAGGGAGGCCGGCGGTATCACACAGGCAATCGGTGCTTCCGTAGTTAAGATTAACGACAGAACAATCACATTCCTTGATACACCGGGTCATGAGGCATTCACAGCAATGAGACTTCGTGGTGCTCAGTCAACTGACATCGCAGTTCTCGTAGTAGCAGCCGACGACGGTGTAAAGCCGCAGACAGTCGAGGCCATTAACCATGCAAAGAGTGCAGGCGTTGAGGTTGTTGTTGCAATCAACAAGATCGATAAGCCGGACGCTTCAATCGACAGGGTTAAGAAGGAACTCACAGAGTACGAGCTCGTTGCAGAGGAGTGGGGCGGTTCAACACCGATGGTTCCGGTTTCTGCAAAGTCAGGCGAGGGTATCGAGGACCTTCTCGAGATCATCCTTCTTGAGGCTGATGTGCTCGAGCTCAAGGCTAACCCGAACAGGGAGGCAAGAGGTATCGTAATCGAGGCACAGCTTGACAAGGGAAGAGGACCTGTTGCAACTGTTCTTGTACAGAAGGGAACACTCAGAGTCGGTGACAACGTGGCAGCAGGCGCTTGCTATGGTAAGGTCAGGGCAATGATCGACGATAAGGGCAACAGGGTTAAGAAGGCAGGTCCTTCAACTCCTGTAGAGATTCTCGGTCTTAACGACGTGCCGAATGCCGGTGAGGTATTCATGGGCTGTGCTGACGAGAAGGAGGCAAGAAACATTGCCGATACATTCATCGCTGAGCATAAGAAGGCTAAGCTTGAGGAGACAAAGCAGAAGATGAACCTTAACGATCTCTTTGATGAGATTCAGGCAGGTAACATCAAGGAGCTTCCGATCATCATCAAGGCCGATGTTCAGGGTTCTGTTGAGGCTGTTAAGCAGTCACTCGGAAAGATGAGCAACGAGGAGGTAGCCGTTAAGGTTATCCATGCAGGTGTTGGTAATGTCAATGAGTCGGATGTATCACTTGCATCTGCAGCAAACGCAATCATCATCGGATTTAACGTTAAGCCTGATCCGACAGCAAAATCAACTGCTGAGCACGAGAAGGTTGACATCAGACTTTATAAGGTTATTTACCAGGCAATCGACGATCTCGAGGCAGCTCTTACAGGCATGCTCGCTCCGACATACGAGGAGAAGATTACAGGACGTGCCATCGTTCGTCAGCTCTTCAAGGCTTCTGGCGTAGGAACAATCGCTGGTTCATATGTAACAGACGGTGTTATCGAGCGTGGCTCAAGGGCTCGTATCTATAGAGGCGACAAGCAGATCTTCGACGGCAACATCGCATCTCTTAAGAGATTCAAGGACGAGGTTAAGGAAGTTAAGACAGGCTACGAGTGTGGTCTTGTATTTGAGGACTTCGGTGACCTTAAGGAAGACGATAACGTAGAAATCTACAAGATGGTAGAAGTACCGCGTACAGCAAAGAAGAAGGATTAATGAAAAAAGGCAGTATTAAAAACAACAGAATTAACGGAGAGGTTCTTCGCGCACTTACTGAGATTATCAGCGAAGAGGTGAAGGACCCCGACGTGGATCCGTTACTCACTGTGACAAGGGTTGAGGTAACTCCGGACCTGCAGTATTGCAAGTGCGGTGTTTCTTCACTCGGTACCGGTGAGGAGCTCGAGAGGTCCGTTGAGGGACTCATGAGGGCAAAGGGATTCATCAGAACAGAGCTTGCACACAGGGTTAATCTCAGAAAGACCCCGGAAATCACTTTCTATGCAGACAGGTCAATGGAGTATGCCATTGAGATGTCAAAGAAAATCGATGAACTGTTAAAGGGTGCCGGATATGAAGAATCAGAGACAGAAGTTTAATCAGATGATAAGGGCGGCCGAAACAATCTGCGTGCTCGGCCATGTTAACCCGGATGGTGACTGCATCGGATCGACACTTGGTGTTTACAACTACATCAAGGCAATTGACCCGTCTAAGAAGGTTGGCGTTTATCACGACAACCCGTCTGAAAAGTTTGATTACCTTAATGGTTTTGACAGCATTATCCATGACAATGCAGTTGAAAAATCATATGATCTTTGCGTTATCTGCGACTGCGCGGAGAAGGGCAGGATTCCACAGAAGTACCACAAGTATCTCGACAATGCCAAGGAAACGTTCCTCATTGACCATCATATGACAAATGAGGGCTTTTGCGAGAATGCCGTAATTATTCCGGATATTTCATCGACAGCCGAGGTACTTTTTGACCTTATCGATGAGGAACTGTTCAATGTAGAGATTGCAAAGTGCATCTACACTGGAATCATCCACGACACTGGTGTGTTCAAGTACAATTCAACGACTGAGCGCACGATGCAGATTGCAGGAAAATGCATGTCCTACGGCTTTGATTTCGGAAAGATAATCGATGATTCATTCTTTGCAATGAACCTTTTACAGAAGAAGCTCCTCGGATATGTGCTTGGAAAGATTGAAAGTGCAGCCGACGGACAGATCGTTTATGCAAAGCTTACGAATAAGGAAATGAAGGAGTACGGTATCACCGACAAGAAATACCTTGACGGATTTATCGACAACATCCGTACAACCTCGGGCGCGGTTTGCGGCATGTTCTTTTACCAGATGCCGGATGGCAACTACAAGGGCTCGCTCAGAAGCTCAACAGATAAGGTAAATGTGGCTGCAATCGCAAAGGAATTTAAGGGCGGCGGACACCTTAGGGCGTCTGGCTGCACCGTCGAGGGCAATATCGAAGAGGGTATTGCAAAAATATTAGCAATGGTCGAAGACCAGTTAAGGAATGAATAATTATACAGGATTTTTAAATGTATATAAGGAAAAGGGGATGACCTCCATGGCAGTTTGCGCCCGAATAAGGCGCATTCTTCATGTTACGAAGGTTGGTCATGCCGGAACGCTTGACCCGATGGCGGAGGGCGTGCTTCCCGTTGCGCTTGGAAGGGCATGTAAAAGTGTGACGGAGGTTGGAGACGGAACAAAGGTTTATGAGGCAGGAATGCTTCTTGGAACAGTAACCGACACACAGGACATTACCGGTACCGTGCTCAGCAAAACCGACGAGATTCCCACGGAGGATGAGGTAAGGGCTGCGGTAAGCGGCTTCCTCGGAGAATATGACCAGCTTACCCCGATGTACTCGGCCAGACAGGTGGACGGCAGGAGACTTTACGACATTGCCAGGGAAGGCGGGGAAATCGAAAGACCCAGAAAGAAAATCGAGATTCTCTCGCTTGAGATTCTGAGCATTGACCTTCCACATGTCATGTTCAGGGTGAAATGCTCAAAGGGCACATATGTAAGGACGCTTTGCAATGACATAGGTGAGAGGCTTGGCTGCGGTGCATGCATGGAATCTCTTAAGAGGACTGCAGTGGGAAGCTTTGAAGTTAACGATACCCTGACATTCTCGGATATTGAAAGACTTTATGAGGAGGGCAGTGTCGATGAGGCACTTAGAGTCGTTGCCCCGACAGCCGTTTCAATCGGAAAGTTTGACGGCACGCATGAGGGTCATCAGGTGCTTCTTCGCGAGCTTCGCAAAAAGGCTGAAAAGCACAAACTTCGTTCACTCGTTCTTATACTTGACATCCCGGGAAAGAAAATTGATGACATCGAGGAAAGA
The DNA here is from genome assembly GCA_030526295.1 of Eubacteriales bacterium. GTDB lineage: Bacteria > Bacillota > Clostridia > Lachnospirales > Lachnospiraceae > Avilachnospira. Next base: position 8,447 of record JAUNDA010000055.1, on the reverse strand, counting down.
AGGGAAAGAATCCTCTCGATGGGAATCGATTACTGTATCGTGCTTAAGCTCACAAAGGAGCTTATGAGCATGGAGGCTGAGGATTTTCTTAAGACAATCCTTAAGGATAAGCTCAACATGCATTACCTCGTTGGCGGTAAGGATGTGGCTATCGGTAAGGACAGAAAGGGAGACGCCGAGTTTCTTAAAAAGAACGCTTCGAAGTACAGCTACAGCTTTAAGCTTATTGACAAGGTTTCAGCACACGATGAGGTTATTAGCTCGACACTTATCAGGAAGGCACTTTCAGAAGGAAACATGGAGGAGGTTACCGAGCTTTTAGGCAGGAGCTATTTCATTAAGGGCCCTGTTGTTACAGGTAATAACATTGGTCATTCAAAGCTTGTAGCCACCGCGAACCAGGATGTTTCCGAAAACCGTGAGCTTCCGCCGTTTGGTGTGTATGCCTCAAGAATTACGGTTTACGGCAAAGAGGACAAGCAGCTTAGAAATGATCTCACCGCACCTAAAAGAAATGTGGAAACGGTTTACGGAGTTTCAAATCTCGGCACTAAGCCCACCATTACGGGCGGAAAAGAGGGTGTAAGGCCTAACCTCGAGACACATATATTCGACAGGGAGGTAGACCTTTACGATAAGGAAATAAAGGTTGAACTGCTTTCATTCATCAGGCCGGAAACAAGGTTTGATTCAATTGACGCCCTTAAGGAGCGCATCGAAAAAGATATTTGCGAAGCAAAGAAAAGACTTGAAAAATATACGCTTTTGTAGTAGTATATCATAGGTTTCGCCCGGGCACGGTTTTTTGCCGCTCCGACGGAGGCCTTGTCCAGGGTTTGTGGAATGTAAGTTCCGAGTATTTTTTAGGAGGAAAACAAAATGATTTCAAAAGAGAAAAAAGCAGAGATTATGACAGCTTTTGCACGTAAGGAAGGCGATACAGGTTCACCAGAGGTTCAGATCGCTGTTCTTACAGAGAGAATCAACGAGCTCACAGAGCACCTTAAGGCTAATCCTAAGGATCACCATTCAAGACGTGGTCTTCTCATGATGGTTGGTCGCAGAAGAGGATTACTTGACTATCTTGCAAAGAAGGACCTTGAGGGTTACAGAGCAATCATAAAGAAGCTTAACATTCGTAAGTAATACTTACATTCAAATGCCATACAAAAAAGTATGGCATTTTTTAACTGCAGAACATGCCGCCGGATCACTCGTATGAGGAAAAAGGGTGGCGGGTGATACTTTTTAACAGAAAGTATTCTTCTGAAAGTGAGGTAAATAATGAGAACAGTAGGTACAGTTTCAAGAGGTGTCAGATGTCCGGTTGTTAAAGAAGGCGATGATCTTGTAAAAATTGTAACCGATGCTATCGTGGAGATGGGTAAGGAGCAGAATGTTACTTTCCACGAGAAGGACGTAGTAGCTGTTACAGAGGCAGTAGTTGCAAGAACACAGGGTAACTACGCAACAACAGACCAGATTGCAAAGGATGCACAGGCAAAGTTCGGATGTGATGAAATTGCTGTTACATTCCCGATCATGAGCCGTAACAGAATCGCCATCTGCTTAAAGGGTATTGCAAAGGCATTTAAGAAGGTTTATCTTCTTATGAGCTATCCTTCAGATGAGGTTGGTAACCACCTTTTCGATGATGACCTTCTTGATGAGAAGGGAGTTAATCCTTATTCAGACGTACTTGACGAGAAGAAGTACCGTGAGCTTTTCGGCTTCGTAAAGCATCCGTTCACAGGCGTTGACTATGTTGAGTATTATAAGGAGCTCTTTAATGCAGAGGGCTGCGAGGTTGAATTCATCTTCGCAAATGACTGCAGAGCTGCCCTTCAGAAGACAAAGAACGTTCTCTGCTGTGATATTCACACAAGAGAAAGATCAAAGAGAAGACTTCTTGCAGCAGGCGCTGAGAAGGTTCTTACTCTTGCAGACATCATGAACGCAAGCGTTGACGGTTCAGGCTACAATGCAAAGTATGGTCTTTACGGATCAAACAAGGCAACTGAGGATAAGGTAAAGCTTTTCCCATCAGAGCCTCAGAAGTTTGTTGATGCACTTCATGATTCACTCTTAAAGGCTACAGGCGTAGACATGAATTGCATGATTTATGGCGACGGCGCATTCAAGGATCCTGTTGGAAAGATCTGGGAGCTTGCTGACCCGGTAGTTAGCCCGGCTTACACAGAGAGACTTAACGGAACACCTAATGAGCTTAAGCTTAAGTATCTTGCAGACAACGATCTCAAGGACCTTTCAGGCGAGGAGCTTACAAGGGCTATGAAGGAGAAGATTGCAGGTAAGGGTTCAGAGAGCCTTGTAGGAAACATGGCTTCACAGGGAACAACACCGAGACAGCTTACAGACCTTATCGGTTCACTTTGTGACCTTACAAGCGGCTCAGGCGACAAGGGAACACCTATCGTATTCATCCAGGGCTACTTCGACAACTACTCAGAGCAGTAATCAGCACTTGGAACAGTAATCAGCTACTTAAAGCAACAATCAACTACTCAAAGCTGCGATTAGCTGCTTGAAACTGCAGGGGATAACTTGAGAATTTAGTAATAGTTTATTCCTGAAGCCGGGTGTCGTTCGGCTTTCCGATTTGACACTGGAAAAAGAAGGTCTAAAAAGAAAATCTAAAAAACAACACCGTGATTTCCAAATCGGAGTCACGGTGTTCTTAAATTCTGATTTAAACTATATATGCAGTCACAAAATGAAAAACCATTAAGTTTGACTGCATTTTTACAAAGCCTTGTAGTCAAAAATCGAAAACATACAAAAAGTGACTGCATTCAATAATTTCAAGTGCAGTCACAATTCAATATTTTTATTGTTTTACATGCATAAGGGCCATAGAGGTGCAGTCAAAAAGAGTCTATGTATGGTTTTTGACTGTTTAGCCTTAAAAAATTGCAATCATTTTTGACTCAGTATCAGTTTGTGACTGCATCCAAGATTATAAGAACACATATCTATGCATATTGCAGTTCCGCTTTACATTTTATTCATTCAAAAGGACGGTGTGCAATAGTTAACACATTATCTGTCTGAGTCAGTGTGTAGTGTTCCTGCAGTTTTCTGCTTTGACGAGTTAGGTTTACACATTAACTGTCAGTGGCATTGGGCCGTGCTTTTACTATTTTTCAAAGTAAGCGCGGTGCTTTTCTTAATCTTCTGCGTCAGTGTGGGTGCTTTTACTATTTTTCAAAGTAAGCGCGGTGCTTTTCTTAATCTTCTGCGTCGGTGTGGGTGGTTTTCTTGATGTAATTCAGGATAATGTAGAAAACCGCGGGCACAACCATGAGGCAGAAGAGGAGTGAAAGGATTACTCCCGTGCTCTGGTGTGTGAATGAGCAGACAATAAGTGCAATTACAAGGCCGAAAATAACTGCAATGCATATCCAGGCAAGTATTTTTTTTATCTTTTCCCTATTCATTGTCAAATTCCTCGATTTCCATTGAGATGGTTTCCCATTTTTCGTAATCGGCCGTAAGTACCTCGGCAATCTCGTTCTTTCTCTTTGTGAGTTCGTTGAGCTTTGCTGAGTTGGTGGCGATTTCGGGATGGGTCATAAGCTCATCGATTTCGCCGTCCTCCTGCTCGAGCCTCTCGATTTCCTTTTCAACGGCCTTGAGCGAGGTAGTGAGCTTCTGACGGGCTGTACGTCTTTCCTTCTGTTCCTCGTAGCTTAATTCCCTGCGCTCGTTTTCCTTACGCATATACTCCTTAAGCTCGTCGGCCTTTTTATTGTCTGCGACTGCTCCGGGAGCAGGGGTGGATTTTGAAGCTTCGCCGCTTATTGACTTTAGCGGGTCAAAGTCGGGGTCTGCCTTTTTCTCGAGGTAATAATCGTAGTTTCCAATGTAGTTAATGAAGCTGTGGTTATTAAGCTCAAGAATTCTTGTTGCTGTTTTATTGATAAAGTATCTGTCGTGTGAAACGCAGATGACCGTACCCTCGTAATTGCGGACTGCCTCCTCAAGGATTTCCCTTGATGTAATGTCAAGGTGGTTTGTCGGCTCGTCGAGTAATAGGAGATTGGCCTGTGTAAGCATACGCTTTGCGAGTGAAAGCCTGCCGCGTTCACCACCTGAAAGCTCCTTTACCTGCTTGAATACAGCATCGCCCGTAAAGAGGAAGGATGCAAGAAGGTTGCGGATTTCAGTGTTGTTCATATAAGGGTAGGCATCAGAAATCTCATCAAAGCATGTGTTTTCAGGGTCAAGGACCTGATGCTCCTGATCGTAGTATGCGATTTCTACACGTGTTCCAAACTCAATGTCACCTGAGTCCGGGTCACAGTGGCGCTCTGACACCTGCGAGCTCTCAGAGGATGCAATGCCCTCCTCGATGGCACGGGTGTTTAAAATCTTTAAAAGGGTGGTTTTTCCGGTACCGTTAGGGCCGATGATGCAGAGCTTTTCCTTTCGCTTTACATCAAGGCTTACACCCTCAAAAAGTGTTTTTCCGTTAAATGATTTACTGAGGTTTTCAGCAAAGAGGACGTCATTTCCAGAGGTCCTGTAAGGTGTGAAGTGAAGCTTCATTGCATCGTCTGCGTTAAACGGCTTCTCAACACGCTCCATCTTGTCGAGTACCTTCTCACGTGAACGGGCCCTCTTAATGGACTTTTCACGGTTAAACCTTCTGAGCTTTTCGATAACCTCCTCCTGATGCTTGATGGCAGCCTGGTTATTCATCCATGCCTTCATCATGTCCTTTCGAAGAAGAGCCTTCTTTTCACTGAACTGTGTGTAGGTGCCTGTATAGAGGCGTCCCTTTGTATTGTCAATGTCAAAAACCTTGTTGACGATTCTGTCAAGGAAGTATCTGTCGTGGGATACGATGATGACGGCAGTTCTCAGGTTTTTGATATATGTCTCAAGCCATGAAACGCTTGCAATGTCGAGATGGTTTGTTGGCTCGTCGAGGATAAGGAGCTCCGGGGCATCGATAAGAAGCTTTGAGAGCATGAGTCTTGTTTTCTGACCGCCAGAAAGAACGGAAACCTTTTTGTCGAATTCGTCCTCGCCAAAGCCAAGACCCTTGAGGATACCCACAACGTTTGACTTGACAGCGTAGCCACCCTCGGATTCGAAGCGGTGGGAGAGGTCGCTGTAGCGCTTGTAGACATCATTAAGGGCAAATTCGTTATCCGAATGAAGCCTCATTTTTGCCTCGAGGCTTCTAAGCTCATCCTCCATTTTTGAAAGTGATTCCTTTGACTTCATCACTTCCTCATAGATGGT
>JAUNDA010000055.1:0-3166 GCA_030526295.1 Eubacteriales bacterium | reverse complement strand
TGGTTCTCTCGGAATCGATTTCAGGGTGCTGTGAAAGGTATCCGACCCTTAGTCCGCTTGGAACTGTGACAGTTCCGCTGTCTGCCGTTTCCTCGCCCGTGATGATCTTTAGAAGCGTTGTTTTACCGGCACCGTTAATGCCTGTAATAGCCAGCTTGTCATGGGCTTCAATGTGAAACGAAATATCGGAAAGAACCGTTTTTGCGTCATATGTTTTTGTAATACTGCTAACTGAAATAATCATGAAAAATATTCTATCACACTTTGAACCTTAAGGAAATAGACCAAATTAGAGTGGCTAAAAAATTAAGCTTTGTGGTATAATATTTCTAACTATGAATTTTTCTAAGTACCACATCAGAAAGACGCTTGATAACATCACAAACGGCGGCTCAAGGGACGTCGGAAGGCAGATGGTATCGATTAAAACAGGGGCAGTTATATTGGCTGTTCTTATTGCGTGTGCAGTAATGGGACTTGGCTCCGGAGTGCTTATCGGAATCATCAAAAACTCTCCGGATATTAATACCCTTACCTTTAGTCCGACAGGCTATGCATCAAAGGCTTATGATGCTGATGGCAACCTCATTGCAACTCTTGTTCAGGAGGGAAGCAACAGGGAGCCGGTCACATATGAGGAGGTTCCCGAGAATCTCGTCAATGCTGTCGTTGCCATTGAGGACCAGCGTTTCTGGGAGCATGACGGTATTGACTTAAGGTCAATAACCCGTGCGGTTAAGGGTGTCCTTACAGGAAAGAGCAGCGACGGTGGCGGTTCGACAATCACGCAGCAGCTCATTAAGAACAATGTCTTTGGCGGTGGAAACGAGAAGGGACTCGCCCTTTATGAGAGAAAGTTCCAGGAGTGGTACATTGCCCTATCACTAGAGAACCAGCCGGGTAAGGACAAGGAGGAAATCAAGAAGCAGATTATCACCGATTACCTCAATACGATTAACCTTGGCAATAACACGCTCGGTGTAAAGGTGGCTGCAAGAAGATACTTCAATAAGGACATCAAGGACCTCACACTTGCAGAGTGCACGGTGCTTGCGTCGATTCCAAAGAGCCCGTCAGGCTATAACCCGATTACAAAGCCGGAAAAGAACCAGAAGAGAAGACTTCAGGTCCTCGACAACATGGTAGAGCAGGGATATATCACGAAGGAGGAGGCTAAGAAGGCCTCGGGCCTTGAGGTTTATGAGGAGATAAAGAAGGTTAATGAGGACAGTGCGCTTAAGGCAAAGCAGGTATACAGCTACTTTACGGATGAACTCATCAACCAGGTAATCATTACCCTTAAGGAGGAGCTTGAACTTACCGACAAGCAGGCAAAGGACATGCTTTATTCGGGCGGTCTAAAGATATACTCGACACAGGATCCCGCCATTCAGAAGATTGTCGATGAGGAGGTTAATAACCCGGACAATTACGATACTGCAAAGTACAGCTTTAAGTGGAGATTCAGTGTAAAGCATGAGGACGGAAGCCTCACTCATTACAATGAGAAGCACGTTGACAAATTCATGAAGGAGCAGCTTTCATCGTATGATGGCCTTGCAAAGGAAAAGGCTACCATCGAGGGCTGGATTGAGGCCTACAAAAAGACCGTTTTAAAGGATAAGGATGAAACGATAGCGGAAACGCTTGACTTTACACTTGAGCCGCAGCTTTCGTTTGTGGTTATGGACCAGAAGACGAAGGAGGTAAAGGCTGTATGCGGAGGCCGTGGAGAGAAGGAGTACTCACTCACAATCAACAGGGCAACAAACACCTACAGGCAGCCTGGTTCTGCGTTTAAGGTAATCACGGCATTTGCACCCGCAATTGACGAATACGGCAAGTCACTTTCGACGGTTTACTACGATGCCTCATATGGTGTCGGAGAGAAGGAATTCAGGAACTGGTGGAGCTCGTATGATTACTTCGGATATTCAAACATCCGTGAGGGTATCGAATTCTCGATGAATATCGTTGCGGTCAGGTGCCTTATGGAGTCTGTTGGAACTGAAAACGGACTCTCATATGCAAGGAAGCTCGGAATCACTTCGCTATCAGAAAGTGATAATAATGCGGCACTTGCACTTGGAGGAATCACAAAGGGTGTAACAAACCTTGAACTCACAAATGCATATGCGACAATCGCGGACGGCGGCAATTACGGAAAGTACAAGTTCTTTACAGTGATTAAGGACATGAAGGGCAATGTAATCATTGACCTCACGAAGAATGACAGTAAGCGTGTCATGAGGGAGACTACATCATATCTTCTTACAGATGCGATGAGGATGTCGACGGTTGCACATACAAAGTGGGCGGTTGATTATTCGGTTAACAACACCTCCTCAAGGTCACGCCTTGATGAGATGGTTGTGGCAGGTAAATCGGGAACCACAACTGGAAATAAGGACATATGGTTTGTCGGCTTCACACCGTATTACACTGCTGGTGTATGGGCAGGCTGCGATGACAACCAGAGTCTTTATGACAAGTCAACAGGCATATATAACGGAGGAACGAGCTTCCATAAGGATATCTGGAAAAAGATAATGACCAGAATCCATGCGGATATGGAGCCAGTAAAGAGCTTTGAAAAGCCCGAGAACATCGTGGAGACAACCATCTGCAGAAAGTCGGGAATGCTCGCTGGTGAAAACTGCAGGAAGGATATAAGAAGCGGTTCCGATCCGGTTTATATTGAATATTTCGACATCTACAACGTGCCAAACGAGACGTGCACGCTGCATGATGAAAACGGCAGAATCGTACTGCCGGAGGCAGAGGCCGCTAGGGGAATGACGGATGATGTCAAGGCCAATGCAGTAAGGGAAGCTGAAATAAAACAGGAGGAAGAAACGGCTGAGGCTGAGAATGAGCAGACAGGTCCTGGACAGGGCCCGGGCTATGGTCCGGGTTATGGCCCTGGAATGGGTCCGGGCTCAACCAGCATAAGCAACGGCCCGGGAAGCCAGATGGCACCGGGTGAGTACGAATCAAGTTACGATCAGGGAAATGTCCGATAGAAGAAGTAAAGCTAGAAAACCAAATAGATCAATAAATACTGAGAATAATGCTGAGCCAAGAGTCTTTGGTCAGGCATCGGCTGAGAATGCTGCCTTAGAGGATGGGGTTGTGTCAGGGGACCTTGCGGGATTCTATGATACAG
>JAUNDA010000125.1 GCA_030526295.1 Eubacteriales bacterium | reverse complement strand
TGTTTTCATTTTGCAACTGTATTTTCAACAGTCAGCTCAACACGCTGCAGGCTGCGAAATCCGAGCACCCAACATGGACAATCATTTAGCTTCTCAGCTCGTCAAGAAGAGCCTTGCCCTCCTCAATGATTTTCTCGGCAACACCGCTTTTAAACCTCGAGCTTCTCGCCTCATATCCTCCCTCATCAAAGGCATCCTTAGTCGGGAAATATCCCTCCTTGCCGTTTGTGTTGATTGTGGGGCAAACTAGCTTCCAGCCATCTGCAGTCTTAATCTGTCTTCCGACTTCAGTAAACGGCTCGCCCGGGATACCAAGAAATGCAACTGGTCCGATTGCAACTCCAGTAAGTGGGAATTCAAAGTACTCAGGTCCGTTTTCAAGGTTACACATACGCGTAGCCTCGGCCACAACAGTAGTAAGCTCCATTGCAGTATAAGGAATCTCGCTGTCCCTTCCCGCATCATGAAGGTCCTTATATCTGTGTGCAAGAGGCATAGCCTCCTTAGGTGGAACATTGGCAGGAATACGGATATATTTCACCGCCGCATTTACAGAATCAACATCCACGTATTCAACCTTGTCGTATACCTGCAGCACGCTTCCGGCTAGTGCCCTTCCGACAAAACGGCACATACCCGGTGACTTCATCTCATTATCAAAGGAAATGAGTGTGTCATTCATGTCTCCTCCCTCCGGGAAAACATGCGTGCTTCCGACGTCTCCCTGTGCTCCGACGAAGGTAACAATCCTTGCCTCGGGAATTGCAGCCTCAAAGGCCCTTGCCAGCTCACCCGGAAAATCAGGTGAAATCTTATCAAGGTTAAGCGTATCCGCATGTAGACCGTAATTCATGATTACGATTGTTTCGGCACCCTCGCGGTCAAACCTTATCACATTAACCCTCTGGTCAAGCTCTCCTATCGGATGGTCAATGTTTGGATCGTTAATCGGAGGACATGTCATCGTTGAGCCGTCCTTCATCTTATAGCGCCTGATATATGCAACCCTCTCGGGTGCCCTTCCAACGCAGTAGCCCATTTTCGCAGGCTTAAGGTCAGAAAGTGCCTCGGTAGCGGCATCCGCAAACCTTACCTTTAAAAGCTCAAGATATTTATCAATCAGTTCAAGCTTTTCTCCCTCAAAGCTTTCCCTCATGGTCGACGGAGCTGTATGGGTATGGTCGGAATGAATGTAGATTCTGTCCATGGGCACACCTGTAGCCTCGGAAATCACTCCCCGGTACATATCACACTGCTCTGTCTTAAGGCCACAGTTATCAATACATGCCATAAGAACGGCATTGTCATGCCGGGCGGTTTTTCTTTCCTCATATCTTCCAGTATCGGGATTATATTCCGTGACTGTTTTTTCCTCACCCTCACCGCACTCGTATGCAAGCATGTTGATGTGAAGATGGTCGAGAATGGCGCTTGCATAGCGCTCGACATAATAACCGCGCACAGGTATTCCAAGCGGCGGGTCAACATTAACCCTTGCAAAACCTACTCTTAAACTGTTCATATATTATCCTCCGAATTATCCGAAATATCCGGATTATACAGAAAATTCCGTACTACGTTCAGTGCTATAATACCACAAATTTTTATTCTTGCTACGGATTCCAAAAAGTGGGAATTACATGTAAAAAATGATAAACTGACTAATTTGAAATTTGCGGCGGTACTAAGCCCGCCGCATTCAAGGAAAAAGTTAGAAAAAGTAAATCTCAGTTTACTCAGTCTCTTATTTCATCAAGCTCTGTGCCCTTAAATATTACATTCTTGACACTAAAGCTGTCATCTACAAAAATGATATTTGCGTATTTACCGGCATCTATTGAGCCATAATTATCATAAAGGTTAAGTGCCCTTGCAGAGTTTGTTGAGCCTACCTTAAAGCCTACCCTGACATCAACACCCGTATTCTTAATAAAGTTTGCAACACTCTGCGCTGTAACAAGACGGCTACCGGAAAGCTGTCCGCGCTGGTTAAAGTTGAGGTCCCTTGCACTCTTTGGGTCCTCAGGCGGATAATCCTCAGGATTAAGCTGGTTCGGTCGGCCCGTAGTATCAGAGATACAGATGATGTAGTCCTCTCCTGCATTCTTATATGTCTGCCTAATTGAAACTGCCTTTACATGTATGCATCTTGAGTCACAGATAAGCTCATAATACATGTCAGGAATACTGAGCACAATGTCAGAAACACTCTCCTGCGGATCTCCCGTTGTCTGGAATGCCTCCTCCTTGCCCTTATAATTACCCATGGCATCAAAAAGGTGCGTTACGATTTTGGCACCGTTTTTTACGCCCCTGTAAATGCTCTCTGGGTCCGACCTT
>JAUNDA010000054.1 GCA_030526295.1 Eubacteriales bacterium | reverse complement strand
TTGCAACAATATTGTAGGTGTAGGACTGTTAAATGTGTAACGTTATACATTTTATACAATTTAGAACACCTTTAATTGTTTACTTCGATGATTTGAAAACTGGTCGCTTGACAAACAATATGACGGATAGTAACATTTAGGCAAATAATAAAAGCCATTGGTGGTTTGAAAAAGGCAAACGACCAAAATTGGTTTTTTTTATTCAGAAAACGTGCAACGTTGCACAAATGTAAACTGGGTTACTGCTTTTAGAATATGGAGAACATAAAAGCAGACTAGCCCGTCAAAAAATATTGGAGGAAGAAAAATGAAAAAGCTAATTAGTTTAATGCTGGCTGTAGTCATGGTAGTTGGCCTTGTTGCCTGCGGTAACCAGGGGACAACAGCTGCTGAAACAACTAAGGCAGCAGCTGAAACAGGAAAGATTTCAGGAAAGCTTGAAGTTGCAGCATTCTCAAACGGTGATTTAAACGACCAGTACTGGCAGGCAGCTAAGGAAGAGTTCAACAAGCTGTATCCGGACGTTGAAGTTACTCTTATCTTAAGTGCAAACATTGAGGAATCAATGCGCCCACGTTTTGTAGCAGATAACCCGCCGGATGTTTATTATATGGGTGGACAGGCAAACGCTGATATCGCACCATTAACAGCAGAAGGAAAGCTCCTTGACCTTTCAGAGTGGTATAATAGCGTAGAGGCTATCGGCTATGACGGACTTCTTAAGGACAACATGGCAACAGCAATGCTTAACCGTTACAATGGCGGTATCTACGGAATGGGAACAACATATGGTGTATGGGCATGTCTTTACAATAAGAAGATGCTCGAGGAGCACGGATGGAAGCTTCCAAACAACTGGCAGGAATTCGAAGCACTTGCAGCTGAGATAAAGGCTACAACAGACATTTATCCGATTATCCATCAGGGACAGTATCCTGACTATATGGGTTATGGATTAATGCAGGGCGGAATTGCAACAGACGGCGGTAAGGACCTTCTCGTAAAGATGGGTAACCTCGATGTATCAGCATTTGATGATCCGGCAGTTGTAAGCGCATACAAGAAGTATGAAGAGATTCGTGAGAACGACTGGGCTCCTGAGTACTGCCTTTCAATGAGCCATACAGAGTCACAGCTTATGTGGCTCCAGGGCAAGGCTTTATTCCTTCCATGTGGTAACTGGCTTGCAGGCGAGATGGCTGACAGCTTACCTGAGGGATTTGAAATCGGTCTCTTCCCGACATTCTGGCATGACAAGGATGAAACTCCTGCTATGATCGGAAGCGGTGCTTATACAGTAATTCCGGCAGCTGCAAAGAATCCTGAGGCAGCAAAGGCATTTATGCAGGTTCTTTTCTCAAAGACAATGATCCGTAAGGCAGCTGAGCTTGGCCGTGGTATCCCAACAATGAAGGATGACCTTGACGGACAGAAGCTTGACGACGAGAGCCAGCAGGTTCTTGACCTTGCAAACGCAGGTAAGGTAAATGTAATCTTCGAAATCGGTGGAGCAGGAAACTTCGAGCCTTATGGCGAGATGAGAACAGCTATTAAGAACGCTATCGCTGCTATTCTTAGCGGTGAGAAGGATGCAAAGACAGCACTTGAGGAAATCAAGACTGAGATCGAGCGTATTAAGAATGACGAAAGCATTACAAAGGTAACAATTTCTGTAAGCTAAATATTAAAATTAATGCAGAGGGAGCGCCGTCCCGGTGCTCCCTCTGGCTGTTTAAAGACAACACTTTAATGGGATTTTTGTTGTTGGAAATGTGAGGATATTGACTATGATTGCAAAACTGAAAAACACGCTTAACGGCAGAAACGCCCAGCAGAACATGTTTGTATTTGTGTTTACGGTACCGACCCTTCTACTATTCACGTGGTTTGTACTCGTTCCCACAGTACAGGGACTTTATTACAGTCTTTTTAGTTGGAGCGGTTTATCCTCCAATATGACATTCATAGGACTTAAGAACTATGAGAGGATGGTAAATGACAGTGTCGTATGGCTTGCTTTATGGAATGACATAAAGGTGGCACTGGCACGAGTTATTTTTACCCTTGTTATTTCACTTGGACTTGCACTGCTGCTTGCCCGCACAAAGGTTTTTGGAGACAAGTTTTTCCGTAATGTTTTATTCTTCCCGGTTGTACTTACGGCAGTTGTTATCTGTACAATCTGGATGATGATGTATAACTCAAATTTCGGTATTATCAATCCGTTTCTTGAACTTTTTGGAATTGAAGCTCCAAAGGCCGGCTGGCTTGGAGATAAAAATACCGCTTTGATGTCTGTTGTTCCACCTGCAGTATGGTGCTCGGTGGGCTTCTATCTTGTAATCTTTTTATCAGCGATTGAAAGCATTCCGATGACCCTTTATGAGTCAGCTTTGCTTGACGGTGCAAACGGATTAAGACAGACATTCAGTATTATCATTCCTTTGATTCGTCCGCAGATCAATTTCTGCGTTGTATATACAGTTATTTCCTCATTTAATGCTTCATACATGTTTATTGACCTCCTTACAAAGGGAGGCCCGAACAATGCCTCACAGGTACTTGGTACCTACATGACGTTAAATGGCTTTGAGTATCATAAGTTCGGATATGCGACAGCTATAGCAATGCTCATTCTTGCCGCGACTGCAACAATGTCAGCTATTATGAACAGGATATTCAGTTCTGAAACATATGAATATTAATAAGGAGAGCTGCAAGATGATTAAAGATAAAAAAAGAAATTCCTATAATCTGCTGTCAACGGCAGTTTTGATGGTTGCAACTCTTACCGTTATTATTCCTTTGTTATGGGTAGCCTTTACTTCCCTTAAGTCAACACAGGAATTCTACGTAAATATATGGGGACTTCCCCAAAAATACGAATGGAAAAACTATGTTGAGGCATGGAATAAGACAAATTTCGGAAAGAATTTCATTAACAGCATTCTCGTTACAATAGGGGCACTTCTTATCAACCTGATCTGCTCCACAACGACGGCCTATGCAATTGGAAGATACAAATACCGTGGAAGAAACCTGACAAACGGCATATACATGGCTTCAATGATGATTCCAGGAATCATCGGACTTATACCGCAGTATTTCCTGCTTGCAAACATGAAGCTTCTTGATTCAAGGCTCGGACTTACACTGGTTTACGGCTTTTCATCAATTCCGTTCTCAGTATTTACGCTTCTTGGATTTTTCAAGACGCTTCCCCATGAGCTTGAGGAGGCGGCGATGATTGACGGAGCAAGCCATTACCAGACCTTTTTCCGTATAATGTTCCCACTGGCACAGCCGGGAATTATCACGGTTTGTGTAGTTAACTTTATCGGTAACTGGAACGAGTACTACAAGGCGATGGCATATTTGTCAACACCAGACAGGCTGACAATTCCTGTATCCCTCGTTAACTTCATTTCGCAGTGTCAGTACAGGATTGCATGGGGACCGCTTATGGCAAGCTGTATATTGATGACCATACCTACGATTCTTATTTACTGTATCTTCTGTAATTTCATTCAGAAGGGCCTTACTGCAGGTGCAGTAAAGGGATGATTGTTCAAATGCGTTCAAAAGGAGAAAAGCATGAAGAATGACATTCAGGTATTATTTGATGATTATTCAGTTGAGTTTAGCGGCAGAAGCGGTGGCTTTCCAACGAGACTCACGCAGTTACTGCGTAATGACAGGGAAAGCACTGTAATTTCCTCGGAAAAGCCATGGCTGGAGCTTGAGCTTACAAGTGGTGATGTTGCTTATCCTGAGTTTGATGAGAATGTGAGCATTCAGAAAAATGAAGACGAGGAGGGAAATTACGTTATCTCCTTTGGAAGCATGCCCTTAAGGACATCAGCCGGAATGCTTTCCGACTGGATGCTCAGCCTGGAATATGAACTTCATAAAGACGGTGTGGGCTTTTGTCAGATTACACTTATTAATGACGGATGTGAAAAGCCTGACGTAAAGGACTTGAGGCTTGTAATACCAATTGGATTTGGAGATGACCAAAGCTGTCTTTACCAGTACTGGCTTCGCCCTGAGGCAGTTGATGGCGGGGCAATCCAGTCATACAGCGAGCTTTACCGTAATGAGATTTCTGCAAGGGAAAGAATGGAATTTAATGGAACCATACTTCCTTTTGTGGGCTATGACTTTGGAAAGCCCGGACGCTTATTTAGACACATTGAGTGGATTACGGAGGAGTCAAACTCACTTGACGAGGAGAACCCGCAGAACTCAAAAACCATTCTTGATTGGAATGAGAAAGGCCCTGTGCTCACATATTCGTTTGCACCGGAGGGTGTAAAGGCAAAGGGCTATCCTTATGTATGGTCAAACCGTTTTGGCTTTGTGATCTCGCAGATTAAGAAGGTGAGGGATAAGGCGCCACTTAGGCTTTACCATGAGGTTGACGGATATTTCCGTTACCCGACAGATGAGCAGATAGGGAAAATGGCTTCTGAGGGAGCTGACATGCTCATTCTTCATGAAAGCTGGCGCAGGAATATGCGTAATGGCGGCATTCCCTACAGTGAGCATGAACTAATCCGTGTTATTGACACATGCCATAAATACGGCATCCGTGTTGCACCGTACATAAGGGGAAATGAGGACTCGGTGCGCGAGAGTGCCTGCAGCTGGTTCGACAGGTACTTTACAAAGGACCTTGACGGCCTGTATGTGGACTACGGTTCGCCGCATGGCTTCTTTGAAAAGAATCCGATTTATACGAATGGTAGAATTGCATTCCATACCCATTACCATACAATAAGTGCACTCAGGGAAAGGGTCGGAAGGGACGGAATTCTTATCCTCCATGAGGGCCCATTTTTCTGCGGATCTGTTCTGACATCACTAATCGATGGTTTCTGTTCGGGTGAATGTGAACAGGGAAAAATGATAGAGGACAGAAGCGCACATGCGTATTATTCAAAGTCTTCGCTTGGCCCGGGTTCACTTTGGACAGCGGCATTTCCTTCATATAGGACTGAAAAGATAATCCCATATGCGGCAGTTTCCGGACAGTTTCCGCATGTTTCACTGGGAATCCAGATTGCAAGCTCATCGCTTGCAAATCCGTCTGAACCTGGAAATGTAATCTTTATGAGGCCTTTATGGAAGTATTTCGGTCTTTTAAAGGATGAGCGAAATGTTTTATTCTCGAATGACATTTGCGATGATGGATTTATCTGTGATAGCCCTGAAACAGGAGTAGGCTTTTATAAAACAGGGGACGGAAGCCGTCTTTGGTTAATAGCTAATTTCAGGGGCTTCGAAAGGGAATGCAGTGTAAGTGGCGAAGGAATGCTGCGTGAGGGAACGAGGTATTGGCTCCTTAATGCAGGCGCTGCGGGAACAGAAGCTAAAAAGAAGGCATACCAAGGAGAATTAAAGGCAATACTAAAGGCAAATGAGGTTATTGGAATTCTTGAGTGCGATGACAATGAAAAGTGGTCAGAAAGGCTAAATGAATTTCTAAAGCCATATCCTGTAAAGGATAAACGTGACTCAGAGTATGAGGATTTAATCGAAGAAATGAGAAGGCTTCGCTTTGATACGGTTAAAGGCCGCGAGGTTTACCTTAAGATGCATATCCCGTTCAGTAACCCGACGTGGGAAAAGCCTTTGTTTGATGATCTCTATGAGACAACGCTCTACAGGCTTTTTGTAACTGATAATAATGGTAAGAGGACTGAACTTGGATATATTGGAAGGGACGGAATAACTAAGGAAATTCCAAATGAAGGCAGCCGTCCATGGCCTGGTGAGGATTCTGTGTGGATAGAGCTTCACAGAATGCTTCCGCCTGGAGGGTATGATTTCGAGATTCACGCATACAGGATGAATGAGGATTATTATTCACTTTGTGAAGCGTTAATTAAGACTGATTCGAACGATGAGCCGGTTGTACTTACATACATGGGCGAACTGGATGAGGACAGAAGCAGACTGACATTCCATATCGATTTAAAATGATAGGGGAAGGGAACATATGAAAGAATTTTTAAACATCGGTATAGTAGGACTTGGACAAAGAGGCACCTTTATGCTTCGCGACACAATACTTCCACAAAAGGATGTAAATGTGGTTGCGGTGTGTGATGTATATGAGGACCGCTGTGAGGATATTGCAAGGCTTATCGAGGAGAGCGGAAGACCGCGCCCGAAAACGGCACAGGACTACCATGAGATTCTAAAGATGGATGAGGTTGATGCGATACTTGTGACCTCGGCATGGGAGGCACATCTTGACATTACCTGTGACGCCATGGAGGCTGGTAAAATAGTAGGCTTTGAGGTAGGCGGTGCTTATTCAATTGAGGACTGCTGGCGTCTTATCAGGACTTATGAGAAAACGGGAGTACCATGCTCAATGCTCGAGAACTGCTGCTATGGAAGGAATGAGCTTATGATGCTCAATATGGCCAGGATGGGAGCATTTGGTGAGATTGTTCACTGCGAGGGTGGATACTGCCACGACTTAAGGGATGAAATTTCATATGGCCGTGAAAACCGTCACTACCGCTTCAGAAATTACCTGAACCGATGCTGTGACAATTACCCCACGCATGACCTCGGACCGATTGCAAATATCCTTGACATTAACCATGGAAACAGAATGCTTTCACTTGTTTCCATGGCCTCAAAGGCAAGGGGACTTCATTCCTATATCATGGATAAGGAGGGTGCAGGCTATGACGCTGCCACCTTTGATTTTGCACAGGGTGATGTTGTGACAACAATAATAAAGTGTGCCCACGGTGAGACCATTCAGCTTACACTTGACACAACGCTTCCGCGTGCTTATTCAAGAAGGCTCCAGGTTTCGGGAACAAAGGGAATGTATCAGGAGGACAACCAGAGTATTTTCCTTGATGGCAGGGAGAATGAGTTCCATGATGACTGGTACAAGAGATGGAATAACATTGAAGAATACAGGGAGGAATTTGACCATCCGATCTGGAAGCAGTTTATCAAAGACGGAGTAAATGGCGGCCACGGAGGATTGGACTGGCTTTTATTCAGGGCATTTGTCGATGCCGCAAAGGAGGGTAAGGGGGCACCTGTTGATGTATATGATGCAGTAACATGGATGTCAATTTCCGTACTCACCGAGCAGAGTATTGCCATGGGTGGAATGCCTGTAGCCATTCCGGACTTTACAAACGGCAAATGGATCGAGCGTCCTAAGTGGGAACCGTAATGAAAATTGAAATAAGTGGAAATTATGTGTAATTTTGCTTTTTTGGATAATACTTTTTCATATCTTTTAATAAATGTCTCTTTAAGGGGCAGGATTATTAGCGGACTTGATTTTGGGCTGTGCCAGAATTCAGTCCGCAATAATTTTTTAGAGTATAAGGGAGAATTCGACGGGATTACCCTTATTGTGACAGTGGAGAAAAGGGATGACCATATGGTCGTTCTGAAGGCACACATTGAAAGTGATAAGCCTTTTCACTGTGACAAAATAAGCTTTGAATTTAAATACAGTGTTCCTGGTGCTGATTTCTCGGAATGCCTTGTTCCAGGTGGAAACATGTCGTGCGGAATAGCTGGAATGAAGAAGCTTAAGGACTACAGGAAAACGCCTGAGGACGTAAGATTTTGCGGACTGCTTAATGGCTCTGATAAACCATGCCTTCTGTTTGGAACCGTGATTCCGTGCAACATGATTCTTAAATATTCAGCTGCATTAGTTGAAAAGGACACAGTGTCTTTTACGGCAACAAACTATTTTACAAGCAGCCTAAGTGATAAGTATACGCTTGATACGGAAGCCATAAGCATCATAACGGGACTTAAGCCGATTGATGCAATGAACATGTATGCGGAGCTTCTGCCGAAAATCGAATGTGCAGAACCTTTAATCGGCTGGAGCACCTGGGATTACTATTTCACAGCTTATGATTCCGGGAATGTTCTTGAGAATATTGAGGCAATTAAGGAAAACCCGGTTCTTTCCGACAAAATCAAATATATCTTTTTGGATGACGGATGGCAGCACAGGGAGGGCGAGTGGTTTGCAAACTACCGTTTCCCTGAGGGAACCAAGGGACTGGCAGAAAAAATAACCGAAAACGGCTTCATCCCCGGTATATGGACAAATGGCTGTCAGGTATATTTTCTTACACATACGGGTTTAAGAAAACCGGAGATTTTTCTTAAGGATGAAAGAGGCAATGCCATAACCTTTGAGGACAGGCTTATTATTGATCCCACACATCCTGAGGGAGAGGCGTACATATATGAAACGTATAAACGGCTAAAGGAGGACGGCTATAAGGCTTTTAAGGTTGATTTTGTATCAACCATTCTCTATGCGGCTCAGTTTTATGACACTGAATGCGGCCCATATGGTGCAATCAGGAGGCTTTTCTCAATAATAAGAAAAGCAGTTGGTGATGACAGCCACATTATCGGTTGCAGTTACCCGGGAGACTGCGGACCGGGATTCGCAGACAGCTGCAGGATTGCTGTTGACATTCATAACCACTGGGAGCATGTTTTATGGATTCTCGAATACCTTCAGGTCTCTTTTTGGGAAAATGAAAGATTATACAGAATTGATCCTGATTTCTTTGTGGTAAGGGGAAGGGACACCTCAAAGGAAAAGGAAACAAACGTGTTTAATCCGTTCCCTAATCCCGAGTACCGCGAAAATGCTCCGTCAAACAGATGGAGGAAGGGAGACGTGTTTACAAGGGAGGAGGCTGAGACCTGGGCTAACATTGTACAGTTTTGCGCTGGCAACATTGTACTAGGCGACAGAATATCAATGCTTAATGATGTAGGCATGGAGCTTACCGAAACGCATATTGTTCCAAATAAGAAAACAGCGGTCCCGCTTGATCTTGGCGAGGGCTATCATGCGGGCCTGTGGTATACAAAGGAGGACGCAAGGTGTCTTGTGATTAATATCGAAGATAAAGCCATGACAAAGGAGCTTTGCCTTGACAGATATGGTATTGAGACACCTGATGGCATCAGTGTAAATAAGCCTTATTCATATGAAAACGGAGTTATTTATATTGAATTAAAGCCACATGAGAGTGCGGTTATTTCATTCTTATCTTAAGCGATATAAGGGCAAATATGGATAAAACAAAGAGGCTTTGGAGCGCAGGTTCTGAGGCTTCTTTTTTACGTTTTGAAGCTGGGAGTGTTTGTCAGTCGATAATTCTTTATTAAAAAACCGTAAGAAATCGTTACGGGGGAATTTAGAATAAAGTTAGGACTCTTTTAGGAAAATCTGTTAGACTATGTGCTTGGAAATGCACCGGTGAAATATGGGGTTAGCTGATTACGGTGGCAGTTTCATAAGTGCGGCTGTCGTAGGCAATGGAAAAATCCAAATGCCGACAGCGGCATAAATCAAAAGAAGAGGAGACAATAAATGAGAAAAAACATTAAGTATATTATGATGGTTGGTTGTCTTGCGGCTCTTTGCACTGCATGTGCAAATGCTTCTAAGCCGGCTGAGACAGCAGTACCTTCGACAGAGGCAGAGACAACGGTGGCTACAACTGAGGAAACTACAACAGTTACTGAGACAGAGGCCACTGTTACAGAAACAGAAGCTGCTACAGAGAATGCTGAGATTCTCGTCCTTAAAAAGGATCCCGATTACAATGCAGGCATTATGAATATGCCGCTTGGAATGTATCTTTCAGTAAATGACTATGACGGTAAAGAGCAGATTCTTTACTGCACAATCAAAAACCAGACAGGTGCTGATGCACAGTTTGGTGCTGAGTACTATCTTCAGAAGGAAGTAAACGGCGAGTGGCAGGATGTTGAAGCAGTATCAGGCTATGGCTGGAACAAGATGCTCTACATGCTTAAAGACCGCGAGGAGATGGATATGTCCTTTAACCTATCTTTCTTTGACATTAAGGAGCCGGGACGCTATAAGCTTCTTAGAAGTGACTGCGAGGCAGAGTTTGAGCTTATTCCAGAGAGTGCCGCTGCAGAGATGTCATCAGTAATCGGGATGGCTAATCCGATGGTTGAAACAGATGCGAACGGTCTCATGGAAACACTCGGACTTTCCTTCAATGTTCCAGAGGGAGCCGAGGATGTATCATATTTCATTCTTAATGACAAGATCGCAGAGGTTCAGTTCAGAATCCCTGAGCAGGAGATGCATGTAACTGCACGTACAATGTCAGCAAACGAGTTTGAGGACATTTCAGGCATGTACTACAACTGGACAGATGAATCAGACGGCAAGGTATTCTATAACGACGCTAAGATTAAGCACTACCACGATGACAAAAAGGATATTCAGGTATGCCTCTGGTATGACGTGGCTCCGGGACTTATGTATTCGGTAGTGGCAGAGCAGCCCGATGCAGACGGATTTGATATCCAGGGCCTTGCAGAGAGCCTTTGTCCTTCAGTTCAGGGTAATGTGGGCTGATAAAACACTGACAAGAGAATAACGGCATTTGAAAGACTTTCTTTCGGGAGAGTCTTTTTTCTTTTCTGATTTTGGATGTAGTGGTGTGGTTGCTGAAGTGTAAAATGAGTAATACTTGTGATGTTTACGTATTACTATCCATTTCCTATCCAAAAAAACGTAAATAAAGAATCATGTTACGTATCAAAATAATAAAACTTTCATTTAATCCGTAAATAGTCGCAAAAATTCTAATCCGTACCCGGTATCGGACAATGATCATTATCCAAATTACGTATTAAATAGTCTTATTCCCAAAATCTGCTGTAATTGGAATGCTAACATACGGCAAAATATTGAAATAATGAAATAATTAACGTAATAGGGATAAGATTTTACGTACTGGAATCGTTATTTCATTTTTTATGCCGTAACACCAAAAGGCGTCAAAGACAAAGAACGGTCCTAGGTATCAAAAAAGCCCCTGGATTGTTCCAAGGGCTTTGATTAATTGCTTTATGTTGGATTAGCTTAATTAGCCGATTCCTCCAAGGATAGCACCTGCAACAAGGGCAACGAGTGCACATGCACAGTAAACGTACTTTCCAAGCGGATAGAACCAAGCACCGATAGGCTTCTTAGCTCCAAGGCTAACCTGCTCCTCAGCGAACTGCTTGCCTGCAATCCAGAAGAACATAACTGCTGCAAGAAGAGCACCGATTGGGCAGATGTAGATAGATACAACGTCCATCCACTCAGATGTGATAGGCTGAATGAAGATAGCAACGATTGCACCAAATACAAGCATAACAGCTGTAGCAAGAACTCTCTTCATACCGAACTTCTCCTGAAGGAGTGCTGTCGGAGCCTCGTAGAGGTTGATGATTGAAGAAAGACCAGCGAATGTAACTGCTATGAAGAATACGATACCGATGAAACGTCCGCCCGGCATACCGTTGATAACGTTTACAAGGTAGATGAACATAAGTCCAGGACCGCCTGATGAAAGCTCAGCACCTGCTGAAGCCATTGCAGGGATGATAACGAATGATGCAAGTAATGCAGCAAGTGTATCGAAGAATGCAACGTTTCTAGCTGATACAGGAACGTCCTCTGTCTTTGAAAGGTATGATCCGTAGATAACTGAACCGTTACCTGCAACTGACAGTGAGAAGAATGCCTGACCGAAAGCGTAGATACATGTCTTTCCTGTGATAGGTCCGTTGAATGTAAGGATATACTTATATCCGTCTGTAGCGCCCGGAAGGAATGCAATGTAGATTCCAAGGAAAACGAATAAGAAGAAGAGAATAGGCATCATAACCTTATTAGCTGCTTCGATTCCGTTTGCAACACCGAGAGCCATGATAGCGAATGCTACAACTGCTGCGATGATGATCCAGAGGTTAGCGCCACCTGCTGAAGCTGTCATTCCGAATGTGCCGCCGATAACGTCCATATCCTGGCCCATTGCGAAGAGACCGCCTGTTACTGACATAACAGCGTACTTAACAATCCATGCAAATACTACTGTATATCCGATTGAAAGACCGAGAGAACCGATGATCGGAATATATCCGATTGCTTCACCGATTGCGCGGTTTCCGAAGCGCTTCTCAGTACACATACCGAAAGCACCTACGGGACCTGCTGCTGCAGCACGGCCAAGTGCGAATTCCTCAATAACACCTGTAGCACCGATAAGAACTACGAAGATGAAGTAAGGAATAAGGAAAGTGAGTCCGCCGTATGCAGATACGAGAATAGGGAATCTCCAGATATTACCCATACCTACAGCAGAACCGATACATGCAAGGATGAATCCCCAACGGGACTTAAAACCATCTCTTGTAGCTGTTGTTGTTTCAGCCATTTTTGTTCCTCCTAATTAAAATAAGCTCTTCATTGTTACTATATATAGTCCCGGCGCTGCACTGCGCCGGGAAAATATCTTGGAATTTTTAATTTATTTCTAAATTATTTCTCCTCGTTTGGGTATGGCTCAAGGAATGCATGGAAGTGTCTCATCGGAAGGTTGTGACCCCATGTGATTCTCATGTTAGGAATGTTCTCGCGGTCCTCATAGAGAGCCTTAACTGCTGCGATAACATAATCCATATGCTCCTGAGTATACTGTGAACGGTTGATAGCGAAACGAACTACGTTACAAACCTCTGCCTGCTGCTCAGGTGTCTTGAGGTCGTACTCCATTGAGTAGTCGCCAAGCTCTGATACACGGATACCATATCTTCTGATAAGCTCGAGTGAGAAGCCCTCACCTGCGAATGTGTCATGTCCGCGCTTGCCATCGAAGAACTCGTCCATGTTGATGTATACTCCGTGTCCGCCTGCAGGAAGAACAACACCCTTAACGCCTGCCTTGTAGAAGCCCTCTGCAAGGTAGTTACACTGCTGTACACGCTCGTCAAGGTACTGGAAGTTACAGCTCTCATAGAGACCTGCAGCGAGTGCCATGATGTCACGTCCGCTCATTCCGCCGTAAGAGTCATTGCCGTAGCAGCTGATCTGCTTAACCTTAAGTCTTACACCAACGTCCGTCTTAACTGATCCATCCTCGTTGAAGTCTGAGAACTTCTTCCAGAAGAGACCTTTATCTCTGAATGCTACCATACCACCCATGTTAGCATGTCCGTCTTTCTTAGCTGACATTGTGAAGCCGTCGCAGTACTGGAACATCTCTGTTGCGATTTCAGCGATAGACTTGTCTGCATAGCCGTCTTCGTTTGTCTTGATGAAGTATGCGTTCTCTGCCCAACGAGCTGCGTCGAAGATGTAAGGAATGTCATACTTGTGAGCAATCTCGCTGACTGCCTTAAGGTTAGCCATTGAAACTGCCTGTCCACATACAGGGTTGTTTGTGATACATGTGAAGATAAGCGGAACGTTCTCCGGACCTACGCCCTGGATAAGCTGCTCAAGCTTCTCAAGATCCATGTTGCCCTTGAATGGGTTCTTCTCATAACGTCCGCCTTCCGGTACCTCGTAAAGAAGGTCCTTGTTGTAAAGGTTACGCGGGATTGATCCCATCTGCTTGATGTTACCTTCTGTTGTATCGAAGTGTCCGTTTGAAGGAATTGTGAATACCTTGCCCGGGAATCTCTCGCCGAGAATCTTCTTAACGATCTCCATAAGAACTGACTCTGCAGCACGTCCCTGCTGGATGATGAATGCGTTTGGACGCTCCATCTGAGCAGCACCACCATTGAAGAGACCGCCTTCATACTCGCAAAGATACATCTCATCCATCATCTTGTCAATATCTGTGCAGTCTGTCTTAACAAGATTGATGATCTTCTTCCAGTTCTTTTCTCCACCTCTCTCGAAGATGTCACGGAATGTGTCAAGGAGTACATAGTAACCCTTGTTACGGCCGTAAGACTCATCACCGAGGAACATAGCTGACCACTGCTGGTCTGTCATAGCTGTTGTACCTGAGTCTGAAAGCATATCAACTGTAAGCATTCCAGCCGGGAAAGCGAACTCGTTGTAATGTGTTGATCTAAGAGCTCTTTCTCTCTGCTCTACAGTTACGTTCGGAACGTTTCTTACTACATAAGAAAAGTGTGCCGGTGTCTTAACATTAAGTGGATACTCTTTTGCCATGGATAAACCCTCCTAAATAAAATGAAATACTAAAAATGAAAAAATAAATATTCCGCGTGGGAATTTAATTACTTAACTGCGATGCATTCGATTTCTACAAGTGCATCCTTTGGAAGTCTTGCAACCTCTACTGCTGAACGAGCAGGATATGCTCCCTCGAAGAACTCTGAGTAAACTCCGTTCATAGCAGCGAAATTGTTCATATCGCTTAAGAAAACAGTTGTCTTGATGACGTCAGCCATTGTGTAGCCTGCTTCCTCAAGAATGTACTTACAGTTTGTAAGAGACTGGCGTGTCTGCTCCTCGATTGTCTCAGGGAAAGCACCTGTTTCAGGATTGATTGGAAGCTGTCCTGATGTGATAACAAGGTTGCCTGCCTTTACAGCCTGTGAATAAGGTCCGATTGCACCCGGAGCCTTTGTTGTAGCAATTACTTCTTTCATTCCGAACTCCTTTCAGAAAATTTAAAAATCAGATGATTAATTTATATCATTGTGAGAAAAAAATGTCAACGAGTCAACTATAATGTCTCGATTATGACTAAAAAATATTGAAATATATATGCACAATGCACAAAAATTCTGAGAAGAAATAGAATTATGATAAAAAATTATTATCACATATTGCGTTTTCTCTCATTTTTGGGTATATTATTCTCATAGTGGAATTTAAATGTATAGGAGATTATTATGACACAGGATACTTTCATCAATTACAGGAACCTTGTAAGATTCCTCGGAGAGATGCTTGGACCCCAGTATGAGGTGGTCCTTCAGGATACGGATCCCGAGGTGAACGGTATTGTTGCCATTGCAAACGGAGCACTGAGCGGAAGGACTGTCGGAAGTCCGCTTACCGGTACCGCCATCAAATTCATCACTGAAAGAAGGTATGAAACGTCTGATTCCGTCATGAATTACACGGGCATGCTCGAGGACGGAAGAAAGGTTCGATCATCAACCATGTTTATTAAGGAAAACGGAAAGCTTGTCGGAATGCTCTGCATTAACTTTGACGGCACCGAATTTTCTGAAATGGCCAGGTCACTTTTAAGCCTTGTTCACCCCGAGGACTACATCGACAGAAACTTCAGGATTTTCTCCAAGGATACGCCGAAGGATGGACAGCTTGGACCGGAGGCTCTTGAGGTATTCAGGACCGACACAAAGGAGCTTATGAACGACATATTCGCAGAGACAGTTGAGAAGATAGGTGTGCCGGTTGACAGGCTTACACAGGATGAGAAGATTAATCTTATCTCAAGGCTTAAGGAGCATGGCTTCTTTAACATGAAGGGAGCTGTTGCATTTGTCTCAAAGAGAATCGGCTCCTCACAGGCAAGTGTCTACAGATACCTCGGAAAGGTATAAGGAGGATTTGGCCTGAATTTTTAATCCAGACAAAAAGCTTCGAAAAATCAAATGGGAAAAATCAAATATAACTGAACATGACTGGCAAACGCAAAAAGGTCGGAACGGCAGAGTGAAAGAATGCCAAAATGCAAAAATGCCACAATGCTACAATGCCCAAAGGCCAAAATTCAAAATACCAGACCACCATTGAAGTTTACATAATGTGACTGATTCCAGCCCACGGGTAACCCGGGTTACGGCTGGGTGATTTTTGGGA
>JAUNDA010000053.1 GCA_030526295.1 Eubacteriales bacterium | reverse complement strand
ATTAATAACGTGGCTGAAAACACTAATAATGTTGTTGTAAACACAGCCAGTGTGATTAAGGCATATTCAGCGGCAATCATCGAAAAGGGCTTCCCGAATAAAAAGAAGCCTGCGATGGAGCTTAACCTTCTATGCGAGGATGAGGGCATCACACTTCTAATAAATGATAACTGTAAGGGATTTTTGGTTACGGAGCATGTTGATTCAGCCGCCATGCCTGTAAAGTCAGCAGAGCAGTATCAGGTTCTTGGCCTGAACAAGACGAAGGTTATTATTGAATAATATTCGGAATTTTGTGATATAAATCCTGAATGCAGTCACAAACTTATACCATGTCAAAAATGATTGCAGTTTTAGGAAACTAAGCAGTCAATAACCCATATATAACCTATAGTGACTGCATCATTAAGGCTTACATGCATGTAAAACATTGAAAATATAGAATTGTGACTGCACTTGAAGTTTTTGGATGCAGTCACTTTTTATGTATTTTCGGTTTTTGACTGCAGGGCTTAATAAAATTGCAGTCAATTTTCACTCATTTCTATTTTTTGACTGCGTGCGTCGAATAAAATGGACCCCAGAGTGTGGACACTAAAGACAATATATAAAATATGCAGTCATAAATGGACCTCATTGAATTAATGACTGCAACTTGAAAATTATTGTGGCGTTGAAAAAATTGTGATTTAGAGGTGTCAGGTTAGGTGAAAGAAAATTACGATATAAAATTAAAAGGAGCAGTTCGTGTGAACTGCTCCGAATTGTTTAAGTAGGTAATTGTTATTGTTATAGTTGTTATTATCAAGCCTTGCCTGCGCAACCAAGAACGTTAACGAGCTTGTGACGAACGAGCTCCTTGATGTTAGCTCTTGCTGGCTTAAGATACTCACGTGGATCGAACTTGTCAGGATGCTCCATGAAGAACTGACGGATTGTTCCTGTCATAGCAAGTCTTAAGTCAGAGTCGATGTTGATCTTACATACTGCTGACTTAGCTGCCTCTCTGAGCTGCTCCTCCGGAACACCGATAGCACCTGGCATGTTTCCGCCGTGCTCGTTGATCATCTTAACGTACTCCTGCGGAACGCTTGAAGCACCGTGAAGAACGATCGGGAATCCAGGAAGTCTCTGCTCTACCTCGTGAAGAACGTCGAAACGAAGCTGTGGCTTTGTGCCTGGCTTGAACTTATATGCACCATGAGATGTTCCGATAGCGATTGCAAGTGAGTCACATCCAGTTCTAGATACGAACTCCTCAACCTCCTCAGGACGTGTATATGATGAATCCTCAGCTGAAACCTGTACGTCATCCTCGATACCTGCAAGTGTACCAAGCTCAGCCTCAACTACTACGCCGTGGTCATGTGCGTACTCAACAACTCTCTTTGTAAGCTCGATGTTCTGGTCGAATGGAAGAGAAGATCCGTCGATCATAACTGATGTGAAGCCACCGTCGATGCAAGACTTACATGTCTCGAAGTCTGGGCCGTGATCAAGGTGAAGAGCGATAGGCATGTCAGGGTTGCAAACAAGAGCAGCCTCAACAAGCTTTACAAGGTAATTGTGGTTAGCGTATGCACGTGCACCCTTTGAAACCTGAAGGATAACAGGAGCGTGCTCCTCGGCAACTGCCTCTGTGATACCCTGAACGATTTCCATGTTGTTTACGTTGAAAGCACCTACAGCGTATCCGCCGTTATAAGCCTTCTTAAACATCTCAGTAGTTGTTACTAATGGCATATTTATATCTCCTTTAAATAAATATTATTCATAAACAGAACTTGTATTCATTTTAACAAATTAGGGAATGTAATTCAAGTGTAGTACATAATAAATACTTAAATGGACACAAGTTGTTTTGACCGTAAACCCAATTGGTGGTATAGTAACATCGGGTAAAAATTTATGTTTGTACATCTTCACACACACACGAAATACTCGCTTCTTGACGGCTCGGGAAGAATCCCGGACCTTGTTTCGCGTGCAAAGGAGCTTGGCATGGATTCCCTGGCAATAACAGACCACGGGGAGATGTTCGGCGTAATCGACTTTTACAAGGAATGCAGGAAGCAGGGAATAAGGCCTGTTATCGGCTGTGAGGTATATGTTACCTCAGGCTCGAGGTTTGACCGTGAAAAGACGGATGATGATAAATATTACCACCTCATTCTTCTTTGTGAGAATAATGAGGGCTACAGTAACCTTTTAAAGATTGTTTCGAAGGGCTATGTTGACGGCTTTTACTATAAGCCAAGGGTAGATTATGAGGTTTTAAGAAACCACCACAGCGGCCTTATCGCTTCATCGGCATGTCTTGCGGGTGAGGTTGCAAGGTATCTTGAAAAGAACATGTATGAGGATGCGAAGGCTGCGGCGCTTCGTTACCTTGACATCTTCGGGGAGGGCAATTTCTTCCTCGAGCTTCAGGACCACGGCTATGACATGCAGCGAAGCGTAAATGCGGGACTTCTCCGCCTTCATAACGAGACGGGAATACCGTTAATTGCAACTAATGACATCCACTATACATATAAGGAGGATGCCGAGGCTCATGACATCCTTCTATGCATCCAGACAGCAAGAAAGGTCCAGGACGAGGACAGGATGAGGTATCCGGGCGGCCAGTTCTATTTAAAGAGCGAGCAGGAGATGCGTGAGCTTTTTAAATATGCCCCCGAGGCAATTGACAATACACAGCTTATTGCCAATAGGTGCAATGTCGAAATTGAATTCGGTAACTACAAGCTCCCGAAGTTCCACCTTCCGCCTGAATACGAGGGAAGGGCCGCAGAGTATCTCGAGCTTCTTTGCATGAAGGGACTTGAGAAGAGGTATCCTGGAAGCTTTAACGATCATCTTGAGAGACTTCACTACGAGCTTAATGTAATAAACACGATGGGCTTTACCGACTATTTCCTCATCGTATCAGACTTTATCGGCTATGCGAAGGAAAAGGGCATACCGGTAGGACCTGGAAGGGGATCTGCTGCAGGAAGCATAGTAGCTTATGCACTCGGAATCACCGACATAGACCCGATTAAGTATTCGCTCCTTTTTGAGCGTTTCCTTAACCCTGAAAGGGTGTCGATGCCTGATATTGACGTTGACTTCTGTTATGAAAGAAGGCAGGAGGTCATAGACTATGTCGTTAGGACATACGGTAAGGACAATGTCGCACAGATTGTAACCTTCGGAACACTTGCCGCTCGAAATGCGATAAGGGACGTGGGAAGGGCACTCGGAATGGATTCGGTGCTCGTAGATAAGGTGGCGAGAATGATCCCGGGAGGCCCCGGCGTTACGATACAAAACAGCATTGCCTCAAACAGGGAGCTGAGCACGCTAATTGAAACTGATGAAAAGGTTAAATACCTTATAGAAATGTCACTTAAGCTGGAGGGTCTGCCAAGGCACTCGAGCATGCATGCGGCAGGCGTGCTCATAACGGGTGACAGCGTTGACAAGTTCGTACCGCTTTCAAGAAATGCCGATGGTACGATTGTAACGCAGTACCAGATGACGACACTCGAGGAACTTGGACTTCTAAAGATGGATTTCCTCGGTCTTCGTACGCTTACCGTCATAAACAATGCGATAAAGCAGATAAAGAGAAACTACGGAATCGACATCGATATACTTAAAATCAATTATTCGGAAAAGAAGGTATTCGACATGCTTTCGGCAGGCGATACCTCGGGCGTATTCCAGCTTGAGTCTCCCGGAATGACCTCGTTTATGAAGGAGCTAAAGCCCGGTTCAATCGATGACATCATAGCGGGACTTGCACTCTACAGGCCTGGCCCGATGGATTTTATCCCGCGTTACATTGAGGGAAAGAATAACCGTGACAGGGTAACCTATGAATGCGACGAGCTTAAGCCTATCCTCGAGTCGACCTACGGTTGCATCGTCTACCAGGAGCAGGTTATGCAGATAGTGCAGCAGCTTGCGGGCTATACGCTTGGAAGGGCGGACCTTGTAAGACGTGCAATGAGTAAGAAAAAGCACGACGTAATGCAAAAGGAACGCCAGAACTTCGTTTACGGAAACGAGGCTGAAAACGTAAGGGGCTGTATCAATAACGGAATCTCAGAGGCGGTTGCAAACAGGATATTTGACGAGATGACTGATTTTGCGTCATATGCGTTCAATAAGTCGCATGCGGCCTCATATGCGGTGGTTTCATACCAGACTGCATGGCTTAAGTGCTTTTACCCGGCCGAGTTCTTTGCGGCGCTTATGACAAGCGTAATGGGCCAGTTCACAAAGACAACCCTATACATGCAGAGAATCAAGGCGATGGGAATTAAGCTCATGCCGCCTGACATTAACGAGGGAGGCTACGGCTTTACCGCAAGGGACTCAAAAACAATCCTCTACGGCCTTTCGGCCATTAAGGGTGTCGGAAAGCAGGCGGTTGAGGATGTCGAGAGGGAAAGACAGATCGGCGGACCGTTTACCGACATAGAGGACTTTGTGAGGAGGATGCCGCAGTCTATTAACAAAAAGACTGTCGAGGCACTCATAAAGGCAGGTGCGTTTGATTCGCTTAAGGGTAACAGAAAGCAAAAGCTCATTCTTTCGATAAGGCTAATTGAGAATGCAATCTCAAAGAGGCATACGGAGGTGGCTGGCCAGATTTCGCTTTTTGACATTGCAAACGAGAGTAACAACGAATCGTTTAAGACTGTTTATCCGGATGTACCTGAGTTTTCAAAGGAGGAGCTTCTTAAGTTTGAAAAGGAGGCTACGGGCATATATCTAAGCGGTCATCCGCTTGACGAGGATGCAGACACGTTCCTAAGAACTGTGAACACGCTTTCGGGTGACCTCGAGGTAAATGAGGAAACCGGTGAGTCAAAGCTTACAGACGGACAGAAGGTCGTTATGGGAGGCATTATTGAAAATGCCAAGAACAAGCTCACAAAGGACGGAAAGTCGATGATATTCCTCACAATCGAGGACCTTTACGGCTCGTACCAGGCGATAGCCTTCCCGAAGACATACGAGAAGCATAAGGCGACGCTTACTGAGGAGATGAGGATTTACATTGACGGCCACATAAGCATCGGAAGGGATGAGGAGGCTTCGGTCATCATTGACAATGTCGTATCATTTGATGATGCCAAAAAGGAAATTTGGATTGCCTTTAGTGACATAAATGAATATAATAAAAGCTTAATGAAATTTGACGACCTTTTGTTTGAACATGAGGGAACCGCTGATGTGGTTGTTTACCTCAAAAAGGAAAGGGCGGTAAAGAGGTTTCCGAAGGACTCGAGGCTGAGCCCTAAAAGGGAAGCCATGGATGATTACAGAAAAGCCTTTGGCAATGACAACGTGAAAATACGAATAATAGGGCTTTGAGAGGTGATAAGGATGGAGAAAAAGATTAAAAGAATCGGTGTACTTACTAGTGGTGGAGACGCTCCCGGAATGAATGCCGTAATAAGGGCGGTTGCAAGAACAGCCTTCAGAAACGGTGTTGAGGTTAAGGGTATTTTAAGGGGCTATGCAGGCCTTCTTAATGAGGAGTTCATTGACCTAACAACAGATTCTGTTAAAAACATCGTCGAGCGCGGCGGTACAGTGCTCTACACTGCAAGATGTCTTGAGTTCATGACAGAGGCAGGACAGAAGAGAGGTGCCGAGATCTGCCGTAAGCACGGCATCGACGGAATCGTCGTTGCAGGCGGAGACGGATCCTTTAAGGGTGCACTTGCCCTTTCAAGACAGGGCATCAACACAATCGGTGTTCCGTGTACAATCGACCTTGACATCGCTTGCACGGATTACACTATCGGCTTCGATACCGCTGTAAACACAGCCATGGAGGCCATTGACAAGATCAGGGATACATCAGAGTCACACGAAAGATGCTCAATCATCGAGGTAATGGGAAGAAGCGCAGGCTACATTGCACTCTGGTGCGGTATCGCGAGTGGTGCCGAGGAAATCCTCGTTCCCGAAAACTATGACGGTGATGAGCAGGCAATCGTTAACAGAATCACTGAGCAGAGATTAAAGGGAAAGACTCACTTTATCATCGTAAACGCAGAGGGCGTTGGACACAGTGCTTCAATGGCAAGAAGAATCGAGGCAGCTACAGGAATCGAGACAAGGGCAACAATCGTAGGCTACATGCAGCGTGGTGGCTCGCCGACAGCACGTGACAGGGTTGAGGCTTCGGTAATGGGCCAGATGGCCTCACAGCTTCTCATTAACGGCGAATCAAACAAGCTCGTTGTATGGAAGAACGGAAAGTACGGTTCTGTCGGAATCGAAGAGGCACTTAAGGAGCATAAGGATCTTCCGGATGACCTTCTCATCATCCCGGGAACCATGAAGAGGTAATTATGGAAAAGGTACTGTGCGGTGCAAATGCCACCAACATGAAATACTATTTTAATGAAGAGGAATTCGGAATCCTGCCGCAGGCCGTTAAGGATGAGCTCAAGGTGCTTCTCGTTAAGTACACCTCTGACATCGGCGGTGCGATAACGCTTCAGTTTTCTGATTCTGGAAGGCTCGCAATCACGACCTATGATCCGATAGATGACATCGGTGCCGAGCTTAAGATTAAGAAGATGCAGCAGGACAACGAGGAATTCTTTTCCCAGCTTGAAGAGTTTTATAAGGCATTTAAGAAGTGAAAATAGGAAATATTGAACTAAGCAATAACGTATTTATGGCTCCTATGGCAGGAGTTACCGATCTTTCGTACAGGATGATTCTCGAGGAAATGGGAGTCGGACTTGCAACAACGGAAATGGTCTCTGCCAAGGGGCTGTTTTACGGTAATAAAAATAATGCGGTCATATTAAAGAAGTCACCGCTTGAGGGCACAAGGTATAAGCTCGCAATCCAGCTTTTCGGCTCAGACCCGATGATAATGACGCAGATGGCCCTTAAAATTCAGGACGACTATGACATCATTGACATCAACATGGGCTGCCCCGTCAATAAGATTGTCCAAAACGGTGAGGGCTCGGCCCTAATGAAGGACCCGAAAAAGGCCTTTACGATTATCGACATGATGTCAAGGGTTCTTAGTAAGCCGGTTACAGTCAAGTTCAGGAAGGGTTTTGACGAAAGACACATAAACGCAGTCGAGTTTGCCAAAATGTGCGAGGAGGCAGGAGCCGCAGCAATCACAATCCACGGCAGGACAAGGGAGCAGATGTACTCGGGTGAGGCCGACTGGGACATCATCAGGCAGGTAAAGGAGGCCGTTAAGATTCCGGTAGTTGGAAACGGAGACATCTTTAAGCCTGAGGACGCAAAGAGGATGATCGACGAAACAGGCGTTGACGCTGTCGCAATCGCAAGGGGCGCAAAGGGCAATCCGTGGCTAATAAAGAGAACCATCGAATACCTTAAGACAGGCGAGCTTCTTCCGGAGCCGTCACTCGAGGAAAAGAAGGAAATGATAGTAAAGCATGCCACACTCATGACTGAAAACAAGGGCGAGAAGATGGCAATGCCCGAGATGAGAAGCCACCTGGCATGGTATTCAGCGGGGATACCGGGCTCAGCGGTTCTTAGAAATGAAATGAATCAGGTTTCTACCATAAGTGAACTACTTAAACTGGTTGACAAACTTGGTACTAGATAATAAAATATCACTTTAACAATGGCTAACTATGCCAATGAAAGCGGGGTAATATTTGATATGGCAAATGAATCAAAAACAATGTTAACTGCTGAAGGACTTAAGAAATACGAAGATGAATTACTCGAATTAAAGACAGTTCGCAGAAAAGAAGTAGCTGAAAAGATAAAGGTAGCAAGGGAAATGGGCGATCTCTCAGAGAACGCTGATTATGATGCTGCAAAGGAAGAGCAGACAGAAATCGAGAAGAGAATCATCGAGCTTGAGGCTCTTTTAAAGAATGCCGAGGTTGTTTTCGGACATGAGGTTGACAATACAAAGGTAAATGTAGGCTGCTCAGTAACTGTTTTGGATGAGTTTGGCGAGACAACATACAAGATGGTTGGCTCAAGCGAGGCAAATTCAAGAAAGAGAATGATCAGTAACGAATCACCGGTAGGTGCCGCATTATTCGGACATTCAGCCGGTGATGTTGTTAAGGTTGACCTCGGAGACAACACTCTTGAGCTTAAGATAGTTAAAGTAGAATTCTAAGGGGATAGTAATGGGACAGAATAATCAGAACAACGAGACTGCCGATTTAAACAGAATACTGCAGGTAAGAAGAGACAAGCTTAAGGAGCTTCAGGATGCTGGCAAGGATCCGTTTGTTATCACAACATTCGACCAGACTGAGCATTCAATGGAAATCCTTAATGATTTTGAAGCCTTTGAAAACAAGAACGTTTCAGTAGCAGGACGTATCATGCTCAAGCGTGTTATGGGTAAGGCTTCTTTCTGTCACATCCAGGATAAAGAGGGTAAGATTCAGGCATATGTATGCCGTGACTCACTCGGTGACGATGCTTATGCAGAGTTCAAGAAGCTTGATATCGGTGATATCGTAGGCATCAAGGGCTATGTATTCAAGACAAAGACAGGCGAGACATCAATCCACGCTGAGTCTGTAACACTTCTTTCAAAGAGCCTTCAGGTTCTTCCGGAGAAGTATCACGGAATCACTGATACAGATACACGTTACCGCCAGAGATATGTTGACCTTATCATGAATGAGGACGTTAAGGAGACATTCATCAAGCGTTCAAAGATCATCTCATGCATCAGACGCTTCCTTGACGCTAAGGGCTTCATGGAGGTTGAGACTCCGATGCTCGTTTCAAACGCAGGCGGAGCAGCAGCAAGACCTTTCGAGACTCATTTCAATGCCCTTGACGAGGACCTCAGACTTCGTATTTCACTTGAGCTTTACCTCAAGAGACTTATCGTCGGCGGCCTTGAGAAGGTTTATGAGATTGGCCGTGTATTCAGAAACGAGGGTCTTGATACAAGACATAACCCTGAGTTTACACTCATGGAGCTTTACCAGGCATATACAGATTACAACGGAATGATGGACCTTACAGAGGAGATGTTCCGTACAATCGCAAAAGAGGTAACAGGCTCAACTACAATCACATATAACGGAATCGAGATGGATCTCGGAAAGCCGTTTGAGCGTATCACAATGCTCGATGCCATCAAGAAGTATGCTGGAGTTGACTTCTCTACAATCGAAACACTTGAGGAGGCAAGAGCCATTGCCACAGAAAAGGGAGTACAGTTCGAGGAGAAGCACCAGAGAGGTGACATCATCAACCTCTTCTTCGAGGAGTTCTGTGAGGACAAGATGATCCAGCCGACCTTTGTTATGGACCACCCGATTGAGATCAGCCCGCTTACAAAGAAGAAGCCGTCTGACCCAAGATACGTTGAGAGATTCGAGATGTTCATGAACGGCTGGGAGATGTGTAACGCATACTCAGAGCTTAATGACCCGATCGACCAGAGGGAGAGATTCAAGGCACAGGATGCACTTGCTGACGCAGGTGATGAGGAAGCTAACCACACAGATGAGGATTTCCTCAATGCTCTTGAAATCGGTATGCCTCCGACAGGTGGTATCGGCTACGGTATTGACAGACTCTGCATGCTCATGACAGATTCACCGGCAATCCGTGATGTGCTTCTTTTCCCAACAATGAAGTCTATCGGAAACGACAAGCCTGCCAAGACAAAGGAAGCAGCACCTGCAAAGGAAGAGAAGATTGATTTCTCTAACGTAAAGATCGAGCCTCTTTTCGAGGATTTCGTTGATTTCGAGACATTCTCAAAGTCAGATTTCAGAGCTGTAAAGGTTCTTAACTGCGAGGCAGTTCCGAAGTCAAAGAAGCTTCTCAAGTTTACACTTGATGACGGCTCAGGAAAGGAAAGAACAATCCTCAGCGGTATCCATGCTTACTATGAGCCAGAGGAGCTTATCGGCAAGACATGCATCGCAATCACAAACCTTCCGCCAAGACCAATGATGGGAATCGAATCATGCGGTATGCTTATTTCTGCAGTAAATAGTCTTAAGGACGATCCTGATGGAGAAGAGCTTCACCTTCTTATGGTTGACAACCATATCCCGGCAGGAGCTAAGCTTTATTAATAAATGATAATGTGATGTCATGATTTGAATTCACGAGATTTAAAATAATAATTAGAGATATTATTAAAGTGCCCACTTCACAACGAAGCGGGCACTTTTTCCATTATTTGTTTAATGGTAGAATAAGTATATCTAATAAGATGGAGCGGAATGATATGGAAAAATGCAGGTTAAATGCATTTATTGTGCATTTAATGTGCCTCACGCCTGACGTCCCGCCTCGTCCTCGCCCCGCCCTCGGGTGGCAGGGGCGTTTTTGGGACTTATCCCGAGTAAAATGGATTATGTAAGGATTGTGTATTAGCAGTTTGGAAGGGAGGAATGAAATGGCATACAGTGAACTCATCAAGAATTTCAACAGGATACGTGATTACATGCGCGAGTTCTATGTGTTCGGTTTCAAGAGCCGTGATGAGTATACAGGTAAGAGTGGACGCTCCTATGACGATGAGAGACGCAGAATTGAAAGCTGGATAGGCGACTACATGCGCTTTAATCAGACCCCGGAGGGAAAGAACGTCTTTATCTCCATAGACAGCCGATTAACAGCGCATAATCCACTGTATAACGCATGGAAAACAAAGAGCTTTACCGATGGTGACATCACGCTCCATTTCATTCTTTTTGACATTCTTTCCAATCCGGAAATCTGTCTTTCAATCACAGAAATTATGGAGAAGATGGACGACTACCTTTCGTGCTTCAGGGAACCAAGGGTATTTGATGAATCCACAATCAGAAAGAAACTTAAGGAATATGTTTCGGAAGGACTTCTTCTTTCGGAAAAGAGGGGCAGGAATATCTGCTACAAAAGGGCCGGGGATGACGTAGTTCTTGATGAACCTCGATTTGACGCGCTGGATTATTTTTCAGAAGTTGTTCCGTGTGGTGTTATCGGATCCTTTCTTCTTGATAAAGCATTAGAGCATGACAGCCATTTTGTGTTCAAACATCATTACATTACAGGTGCCATGGACAGCGAGGTGCTCTTTGCTGCATTTACTGCCATAAGGGAAAAAAGAAACGTTACAATAGAGAGCACAAACCGTAACAGGGACAGAATAAAAGAACATAACGTGACACCGCTCAGGGTTATGGTGAGTGTTCAGAGTGGGCGACAGTATCTGATGGCCTACTCACCGCTTCATAATAAAAAAACATCCTTTAGAACTGACAATATCGTCTCGGTTAAACCAGAGGAGATATGTCCCAACTTTGACGAGCGCGAGGCTGAACTTACTAAGATGTTGCCGCATATCTGGGGTGTGAGCACACAGAGTGCTTACGGCAACCATCTCGAGCATGTGGAATTTACGGTAACATATGCCGATGATGAGCTTCATATCAGGAACAGGCTCGAACGGGAGAAAAGATGCGGTAGGGTTGAACATATTGACAAAAACACAAGCAGGTTCTCCGCGGATGTTTATGATATTCTCGAGATGGTTCCGTGGATCAGGACCTTTATTTGCAGAATTACAGAGCTTCATTTTTCTAATAAGGACCTGGAAAAACGGTTTAGAAGGGATTTAAGGGATATGTATGCAATGTACGAAGAGGGAGGTGAAGAGTAATGTTTTTCAGCGAACTTTACGGGGCATATTACAATACAGTGGCGGCAGTTTTAAGAGAAGCTGTGTCACATCCCGTATCAGATGCGGATATAAGAAAAATCATTGAAAAACATGCATTTGGGGAGAGTATTATTACCATCCCCTCCGCATTAAGGGATGATAGATGGAAGCTTATTAAGTCTGACGGAACAACCCCGATTGTAAATAAACCCACTCTTCCTCTGACCCTATTACAGAAGAGATGGCTCAAGGCGATTTCGAACGATCCAAGAGTAAGGCTCTTTAGTGATGATATCTTTGATTTTCCTGAGGTGGAGCCGCTGTTTCTACCATCTGATTACGTGGTTTTTGATAAATACTCAGATGGCGATGATTATACTGATGAGAAGTATATTGCCAATTTCCGGATGATTCTTGACGCAATAAGAAAAAGGTATCCATTAAGCATTGAAACACTAAACAGGAAAGGTAAGACTGTTAAATGGGTGATTATGCCTGAATATCTTGAGTATTCCGAAAAGGACGACAAATTCAGACTCATAGGATACGGAAGCAAATATGGAAGCACGGTTAATCTGGGAAGAATTGTCAAAATGTCTCCATATGATAAGCCGTTTAGTTTTAATAGGAAAGAGGACCTGCGAGGTAATACTGAAAGCGTTGTAATAGAGGTTAATGACAAAAGAAATGCCCTTGAACGAGTGCTTATGCACTTTGCCCATTTTGAAAAGGAATCGGAACGAATCGGGGATGATACATATACCGTTAGGATAAAGTATGACAGGGAGGATGAGACAGAAATGGTTATTCGCATCCTGTCATTTGGTCCAATGATAAAGGTTACGGCTCCACAACACTTTATTGATTTAATAAGGGAGAGACTTTCAAAACAAAAATCCATATGGATCAAATAAATTATTAAAAAAAGTTGTGAACATTTTGCGTTCGCAACTTTTTTTCCGTGATAAAGACACTCCTTTGCAGTATTATGGTGCCACAAGTTGAGATTGTGAGCGGACAACCGGACCCACGGATCAAAATCCGTCAGTGTCGCAATCGACCGTCATTGATTGCCGGTGCAATTCAGCTTCATTAAAGACGCATACAGCAAAATTACAAAAACTATTTTTTCAGTATCATTAAACAATCCTTAGTGGTTAATTATTGTGGCCATAAGGTTGCGTCTTGTATTTGATAAGTAAATACCCGTCTTTTCAAGGGATGGGGAGAAAGCACGTACAGCGGTTTAAGAGCTACATTATCGAAGAGATATAGTAAATCGTGCTTTGTAAGTTAAAGATGCCAACAGCTATTTTCCTTGTCAACAGGAAATAATGAAGTTTGTCGCAATATTTCTGGTTTTGACCGCGAATAGGTTTATCCTTATTAGCAGGCATCTTGTGAAAAAGGCGCATACAGCAATTTTTGAGTAACAAACTTAAAATCTGTGAGAACTTACGGTTAACCCCGGAGTTTTGCGCCTTGTTCTTTTTAGGCACATACAGCAATGAAGTTTGAGTGGCTTACAGGAGAGCGTATGATTTCGGGTCATAAAATCGCGGGTTCGACTCCCGTCTCACAACTGTGCCTAGTTTTTGAATTTGGGGAAAAGGAGAGAAGCGTATGTTAGAATATATTAAGCAGGAAGCAAATATGACATTAACAGAAAATGGTGCAGTTACAAATGCCTCAACAGGTTCTGAATGTCTGGATCTTTTTGCAACAATTGGAGCCATTAGACGTCAGAGCGATAACGAAATCATAAAGAGATTTGTCCGTGCTTATACGGAAAATCCGGACATCGCAATGAAGCTGCTTTTCTTTGCGAGGGATATAAGAGGCGGACTTGGAGAGCGCCGTGTGTTCCGTGTAATCTTCAACTGGCTCGCTGAAAATGCACCCTCATCGGTAAAGAAGAACCTTGAATATGTAGCAGAATTCGGCCGTTT
Organism: Eubacteriales bacterium; assembly: GCA_030526295.1. Taxonomy (GTDB): domain Bacteria; phylum Bacillota; class Clostridia; order Lachnospirales; family Lachnospiraceae; genus Avilachnospira. Next base: position 2,097 of record JAUNDA010000053.1, on the reverse strand, counting down.
TGATGACCTTCTTTCACTTATGGGAACACAATGTGAGAAGGAGATGCTTTCTCTTATCAAGAAGCAGTTTGAAGCAGACATGTCAGTGCTTGGAAGCATTAATAGTGATGAAGGTGCAGAAAAGCATATTTCAGTTGACGGTAAGGGCATTTCACTTCTTGGAAAGTGGCTGCCATCTGTAAATGCATCAAACAAGGGGACAATAAGAAATGCTAAAAAAATTGCGGCATATCTCGGAATGAATGATAAGCAGTACCGCAAGGCTCTTTCAAAACTGCGTGCACATATCGGGCTTATTGAGAATAACCTCAGAGAAAAGGATTACACCTTTGACTATTCAAAGCAGCCCTCAAGAGCGATGTATAAATACAGAGAGGCCTTTGCGAGAAATGACCTTGACAGATATACGGAGTTTATCTCTCGTGTTAATTCAGGTGAGGCTACGCTTCATGCCGATAATGTTTCGCCTTATGAACTGGTGGAACCATATCTTATGCATGGATGGAACGGTTATGACAGGTCATTTATGAAACAGATTTCAGAAAATGAAAAGGCTGTTCTCAATGCAACCTGGGATGCTCTGCCTGATTTCGGTAATGAAGAGAATGTGCTTGCAGTTATTGATACTTCAGGGTCAATGTACAGCTATTTCAATCCGATGCCCGCATCCGTTGCATTGTCACTCGGACTTTACTTTGCCGAGCATAACAGGGGATATTTCAAAAACCACTTCATTGAGTTCTCTAATAGACCACAGCTTATTGAGATCAAGGGAGAAACATTTGCTGACAGGCTTCGTTACGTTACATCCTTCAATGAGATTGCGGACACTAACCTTGAGGCGGTGTTTGACCTCATTCTTAGAGCTGCAGTGAAAAACCAAGTTAAGCAGGAAGAACTTCCTTCAAAACTTGTAATTATTTCTGACATGGAGTTTAACTGCTGTGTGAGAAATGCATCTGAAAGCAATTTTAATAATGTAAAGATAAAATTTGAGGAACAGGGATACAAGCTTCCCGACATCATTTTTTGGAATGTGGCGAGCCGAAATAGGCAGCAACCTGTTAAAAAGAATGAGCAGGGGGTGGCACTTGTTTCCGGAGCAACACCGCGTCTTTTCTCGATGATTGCCGGTGGAAACCTTTCACCGTATTCCTTTATGCTTGAGGTTGTTAACAGTGGTCGTTACGCATGCATTGCAGCTTAACCGCTTTTGAAAAAACAATAGGAATTTAACCCGGGTAGACTTTCGTGGTCTGCCTTTTGGTATTGCTAGGGTTATTTCAAAATAAAGGTGAATACAGGTGAATGACAAATTATTTTCAGAAAAAGTATATTTTTTACAAAGAACAGAAGGCATTGACGTTAAAAGGGAATCATCGTTTTTCATAAGGGATTTTGGATATTCTGGAGAAGATGAGGTTGGTATGGAATTTGTTCCCTGTCCTGATATTCAATAATATACATAAACGAATGGAGTGATTTTATTGAAGATAAAGAAAATTTATTTTGATATGGATGGCGTGCTCGCCGATTTTAATCGCGGCGTAAAAGAATTATGTGATATGAATCCCATAATTCAAAAAGATAAAGCTGAAGAAGCATCCGATGAGTTAATGTGGTCCAGAATAAAGCAAGTAGACCATTTTTATGACAAGCTTGAACTTATACCAGACGCATGTCAAATGTTCATGTACGCATATTACAAATATCCAACAAGCGTGGAAGTACTTTCTGCAATACCAAAGCCTAAAAGAGGAATTCTATCTGCAACTCAAGATAAGAAAAACTGGGTGAACAGAATGCTGCGATGGGATGTTCCTGTGAATATTGTGTATAGGGAAGATAAAAAGAAGTTTGCTGATGGTAAGGACGCAATACTTATTGATGACCTTGCAGAGAATATTTCCGAGTGGGAATCTTACGGAGGAACCGGAATACAATATAAATCCGCTGAAGATACTATTAAACGTTTGTATGAAATTGAAATTGGACTTGGGGGTAATAAATTATTATCAACTCCATATGCCGGCTGGTCTACTATAGAATTTGATAATAAATGTTTTGATTTAAGCTATATGTGTGATGTTGCAGAAA
>JAUNDA010000052.1:14118-16353 GCA_030526295.1 Eubacteriales bacterium | reverse complement strand
CTAAAGGAAAAAAGGGAGATGCAAAAGCCTCAGAAAACCCTGGAGACAGAGCCTCTCGAAGAGAAGGAAAGAGTTGCGACGGAAAGTGCGAAGGGAATATTAACGAAGGAAAGAGTTGCAACGGGAAGACGAGCGAAGGTAAGCGAAGCATTGCAAGGAAGATTATTCTTATACTTGTGGTTATCGTAGCTTTCCTTGGCATTCAGCTTCTTAGAAAAAGTGTAATTGGAACCTTTGTGCCTTCGGGAACAGGCGGAAGCGACCTCAGGGCAGACTTTAGCAAAAAGCGTTTTGTTCTTAATGTGCTGACACAGATTGCATATCTTCTTGGCTTTAACCTGGGACCCGATTTTATGTGCGGCCTCACCTGGAAAATGACATCATGGCCCATTAAGGTAACGGTTGTAATCTCGGCAGCAATGCTTCTTACGCTTCTCTTTAATTACCTTAAGAGTCGTCCCGTCTGGAGGGAGTTCGTATATTTTGCGGGCTTCATAATCGGAATGGTTACGGCATCCTCAGTTTCAATAAGGGTTGAGATGAGATGGGTTCTTGGCTCATTCATGGTGCTTACGGCACTCATTGCGGTTGTGGCACGTCATGTTTCAAAGATGGAACTTGCAAAAGGACCTGAAAGAGGCTTCTATGATGAAGCGGGTGACCGTGTGGCAGCATATATTGCAAAGTATGTAGGCTCAGGACTTATTCTAGCATGCCTTGCATCAGTGCTTATCATTATCATCAACTGCTACTACATGGCAAACATGGATGAGATGTATTTAAGGCAGGACCAGAGAAGGCACGAGTCCTTTATCGAGAGGACCTATGGAACATATGGTGACGATGTCCTTGACATGGACGTATATATCCTCGTTAACTACTTCGAGCTAACGGAGTTTGAGGAGAGAAACTTCAATAAGCCGATGAAGCTCTTTGACGGAGAGCTTAATGTATACCATGTTGACGGACCTGACTCAGTGCCTGCTGACGGCAGGAAGAAGGTTGTCCTCTATGAGGACCCGGAGACGGACTCATACCTTGAGGCAGCGATGCCGCCTGAAATATTGGGCAGATAACCCAGGGGAATTTACAGGAACTTACTTTTTTAACTCGCTAATCCGGGATTATTCTACTGGGTTTCACTAGGCTATTTTTAGAGTTCGGAGTTTTTTCGGAATATAAAACTAAATGGACTACGCCGGGTGGTTTTTCATTAAAAAAGAATAAAAAAACATAGTCCAAAAGCCCGATAAATAAAGAAATACGTAAGATGGCAAGACTTGATTTGGACACATTTGTAGTGTAAGATACTGATTCGTAGGCTGTCTAAGATATGCATACAGGGTAATACAATCAAAAAACAAAAGAATCATGATTAAAAAATACAAGGAATGGAAAATGAAGCTGCCGAAGTTTGCAGCGGAAATCATTGAGTGGATTGAGATATTATTAACCGCTTTTATTATTGCGATGTTTATCAACAATGTGATCATTGCAAACTCTCAGGTACCGACAGGCTCGATGGAAACAACCATCAATGCAGGTGACAGGGTTATCGGCTCAAGACTTGCATATACCTTCGGCGAGCCGGAAAGAGGCGACATTGCAATCTTTGAATTCGGATGGAAGTGTAGGCGCTGCAGAAGGGCAACAGGCGAGCTGCCGGCTCCGGATAACTGTCCGAACTGCGGTCAGAGCCTTAGGAATTTCGAGATGGTTTACTATGTAAAGCGTGTCATCGGACTTCCGGGGGATAAGATTGAAATTGTTGCAGAGGGAAGCTGCAAGCAGGACGAGATCGTATCAGAGGCAAGGGACTTTATAGGTATCTCCGAGGAAACAAGGGATAAGGAAATCGTTACCGCAGCCGTATATGTAAACGGTGAAAGAATAAGCGAGGATTACCTTCGTGAGCCAATGCTTTATACGGGCGACATGACCTTCGAGGTTCCACAGTGACATTACTTTATGATGTGTGATAACAGAAACGGTTCCCTCGATGCGAGATACTGGAGCAATCCATACATTGAAAGCAAAAAGATGATGGCAAAGGTTCTTTTGAGATACTGGCCCCTTAATAAGCTTGGAACAGTTAAATAGGATATTAATTGAGTAATCATTGATATAGAAAAACAACGGGAGAAATTACATGAAAAAGATATTATCAGTAGTTTTAGCAATTGCACTTTTATTCTCACTTGCGGGCTGCCAGAGCAATACTGCAGCAGAGACAAC
>JAUNDA010000052.1:0-14024 GCA_030526295.1 Eubacteriales bacterium | reverse complement strand
CAACAGAAGCAGCAGAAACAACAACAGCAGCTGCAGAGACACAGGCGGCCCAGTCAGCTGACCTCATCAATGCAATGGTAGCAGCACTTGACGTTACAGAGCCTGAGAACCTCGGTGTAATCAACAAGCTCGGAGAGTACAAGGGAATCGCCTTCACGGCACCTGAGCATGTTGTTATTACTGCAGAGGAGGCACGCGAGTTCATCGAGACAAACGAGCTTCCAAACTATACGGAAGAGGTTGACGTTATTGCTGACGGAGATACAGCTAACATCGACTATGAGGGCAAGAAGGACGGCGTTGCATTTGACGGCGGTTCTGCTACAAATTACAGCCTCGTTATCGGTTCAGGCACATTCATCGATGGCTTCGAGTCAGGCCTTATCGGAAAGAAGAAGGGCGAGACAGTTGAGCTTAACCTCACATTCCCGGAGACTTACGGAAATGCTGACCTTGCAGGAAAGGCTGTAGTATTCACAGTAAAGATTAACAGCATTACACGTGTAAAGAAGCTTGATGACAGCGTTGCAAAGGAAATCGCAGAGAAGTTTTCACTCGCAGCTTCAACAGTTGATGAGGTTATCGAGCAGTACAGAATCGAGCTTCAGCGTACAAATGACCTTGATGAGAAGCAGGAGCTTTACTACAATGCAGTAAATGCAGTTCTTGCAAATACAGATGCAACACCGTCTGACGAGGCACTTGATTTTACAACAAACACATACCTTAAGAATTATGCTGCAAAGTGCCAGAATAACTACGGCATCTCACTCGGCGATCTTCTTTCACTCTATGGTGAGACATTTGAGAGCCTTAAGGCAAGCTTCTCAATCTACTCAGAGGAGACAGTAAGACAGAGACTTATCCTCGAGGCAATTGCAAAGGCAGAGAACCTCAAGGTTACAGATGCCGACATCGAGGCATTCGCAGCAGATTACGGATATACTGTAGAGGGAATCAAGGAGCTTATGGGCGAGACACAGCTTAACCAGCTCGTGCTCGAGGACCTTGCTTCACAGTTTATCGTTGACAATGCGACAATCACATACGAAAAGGCGGAATAATTAATGACATATACACATAAGAATAAGGGCGTATGCTCAACATCCGTTTCATTTGACATTGAGGACGGAAAGGTTAAGAACGTGGAGTTTGTGGGAGGCTGCAACGGCAATTTAAAGGCCATCGCACTTCTTTCAGAGGGAAGAACTCCCGAGGAGCTTATCGCCACATTAAAGGGAAATACATGCGGCTGGAAGGACACATCATGTGCAGACCAGTTCGCTAAAGGCCTTGAGGAGGCCATAAAGGGGGAGAACTAATTATGAAAATCGCAATCGGAAATGACCATGCAGCACCGGAACTTAAGAACATCATCAAGGCTCATCTCGAGGAGAGAGGCATCGAGGTTATCGATTTCGGTGTAGCCGTTGGTGAAAAGGCTGACTATCCGGTAATCGGTGAGAAGGTTGCAAAATGTGTAGCAAGCGGTGAGGCTGATGCAGGTATCGCCATGTGCGGAACGGGTATCGGAATCAGCATCTCTTGCAATAAGGTTAAGGGAATCCGTGCAGCTGTATGCTCAGACTGCTATTCAGCTAAGCTTTGCAAGGTACATAACAACGCAAACATCCTCTGCTTCGGTGCAAGGGTTGTAGGTGATGAGCTTGCAAAGATGATGGTTGACTGCTGGCTTGATGCCGAGTTTGAGGGCGGAAGACACCAGAGAAGAGTTGACCTTATTATGGATATCGAAAACCACTAAAATATGGCAAGAGTAACCGTAATCATACCAAATTATAACGGACTTAGATTTTTAGATCCCTGTATGACTGCCCTTAGCGAGCAGTCGTACCGGGACTTTTGTGTTCTTATAGTTGACAACGGCTCGACAGACGGATCGGTTGAAAAGCTTCACGAATATGAAGACAGGGGCCTCGCTAGGGTGATTTTCCTGCCGGAAAACACAGGCTTTTCGGGTGCTGTAAACGCGGGAATTGAGGCAGCTGACTCAGAGCTTATAGTGCTTTTAAATAATGACACAAAGGCAGATAAGGACTATCTTAAGGCGATGGTTTCGGTTTTTGACAGTGATTCAAATGGCAATGTCGGAGCTGTGTCACCTCTTATGATAAACATGCAGGATAGCTCTCTCATCGATTCAGCGGGAGACGGCTACTCGATTCTCGGATGGGCATTCCAGAGGGGAGTCGGAAGAAACGTGGAGCTTCCAAAGTTTTCAAAGAGGACTCCTGTATACAGTGCATGCGCGGGTGCTGCGATGTACAGTAAAAGGGCACTCGATGAAATCAAAAAGGCTGACGGATGGTTTGACCCGATGCACTTTGCATACCTTGAGGATGTCGATGTGTCATGGAGACTTCGTATTAACGGCTACGGAATCTATTTTGAGCCGGCCAGCCGTGTGCTTCATGTAGGCTCAGGCACAAGCGGGTCAAAATACAACGACTTTAAGGTTAGCCTTGCGGCAAGAAACAATGTTTATCTCAATGTCAAAAACATGCCGCTTCTCATGCTTTTAATTAACCTTCCGTTTATTCTGCTAGGAGTCATCATTAAGCAGCTTTTCTTTATTAAAAGAGGCTTTGGAGGTGCCTTCTTTAAGGGCTTTATGGAGGGCATAAGGAATTTTGGTAAGGCCTATAAAAACAGGGTAAGGTTCAGGCTCTCTAATCTGTTTAACTATATCTACCTTGAGCTTTTTATGATTGTGGATACATTCTCTTACGTGGGGGATTTTGTTGGAAGAAAACTTTTTAAAAAGTAAATATACTGATTGCACGCTTTGCCCGAGGCGCTGCCACGCCGACAGAACAAAGGCTACTGGCTTTTGCGGTATGGGGGAGAAAATAACGGCGGCAAAGGCAATGCTTCATTACTATGAGGAGCCTGCAATCACGGATGGGACCAAGCCAAGCGGTGCGGTCTTTTTTTCGGGCTGCAATCTTAAGTGTGTATACTGCCAGAACTACGATGTAAGCCACGAGGGACTCGGCAAGGAAATCGATGTTTATAGGCTAAGTGAGATTTTTAAGGAGCTTGAGGAAAAGGGAGCCTCAAATATCGACCTCGTGACACCTGCGCACTTTGTGCCATCAATTGTTGAGGCCTTTGAGATTAGAAGGCCGGGAGTTCCGGTTGTTTATAACTGCGGGGGATATGAGGAGCCTGAGACCTTAAGGATGATAGCGCCCTATGTTGATTTCTGGCTTCCGGATGTTAAGTATTTTAGTGATGAATATGCCATTAAATATTCAAGTGCCCCGCACTATTTTGAAACCGCTGTAAAGGCACTTGAGACGATGATTGAGACTGAAAAAAGAATCATCGTAAGGCATCTGGTACTGCCTGGGCTAAAGGATGATTCGATTAAGCTTCTTAATGCGCTCCATGAGCGATTCGGAAATGACAAATTCCTTTTAAGCCTCATGAGCCAGTACACACCGTTTGGCAGGGCTAAGGAGTATAAGGAACTAAACCGCCGCGTGACAAGCTACGAATACAACAAGGTTCTTGATGAGGCACTGCGCCTTGGTTTTGACGGATTCATGCAGGAGCGCACAAGTGCGAAGGAGGAATACACACCGGATTTCGATCTGGAGGGTGTTTAGTGAACTCATAAATAACATTTTCCCTCAAAAACAGGTATATAGTGATTTTTGATTGCGATTTTTGAGAGCGTTTCCGTCACAAATCAACTTTCAGCCAATTTTGATTGCAACTAATTATTATCCATGCATTGAAATTCCGCACCACCTAACAAAATGACTGCAACAGGTTTGAGTCATTGCAATCACTATTTACACTAGTGTTGATTTTGACTGCATAGGGTGTCATTTTACTCCGTCAAAAACAACCTTCCTTGACGTTTTGACTGCATATCTTTTAATAATCAAAGCTATTCAATCAAAGCTGTTCCATAAAAAATATAGATAATTATAGGTAAATCGAAACAATGCCAAAAAGAGCTAAATAATTATTTTATAAACGAATTAAATATAAAAAGATATTATTGACAAATTTGGGCATCGGGAGTATTATGTTCAAAATTAATTGCAAATATCGAAAAATGAACATTTGATATGAGCAATCAGTGAGTGCAAACGGCGAGTGAAATCGATGAGAAAAACCGGTGAATGAAACTGGTGAACGTAATCAGAGAGCGAAATTGAAAAGTGCAGCCAGAACGTGAAACTGGTGGGCGTAATCGCTGCGTGTAATATGGAAGTGGTTTGTACTCACAGGGGAGGGGAAAATGAGAAGGATTGATCCGGCAACGACAATAATACCTTTTATAATCATATTCGCGTTATGCGTATTCTTTGTTGTGGACCCGGCGGGTTCGACTGGGGCACTTTCGGCAATCAGAAACTTCCTTGGAAATGAACTCGGACTTTACTATCTTGTAATAGGTCTTGGTGTTCTTCTCGTATCAATATATATTGCCTTTTCAGATATCGGAAAAATCACACTCGGAAAGCCGGGCGAGAAGCCACAGTACAGCTTCTTTACATGGGGCTCAATGATGTTTACCGCAGGTCTTGCGGCCGATATTCTTTTCTATTCATTCTGTGAATGGATTCTCTATGCGGGTGAGCCGCATATCGCAGAGCTTGGTTCGATTCAGGACTGGGCATCGACTATTCCGCTTTTCCACTGGGGACCGATTCCATGGAGCTTTTATGCAACACTTGCAGCAGCCTTCGGTTTCATGCTTCATGTAAGGGGCTGCAAGAAACAGAAATATTCTGAGGCCTGCAGGGCGATACTCGGGGATAAGACTGATAAGCTTCCTGGAAAGATTATCGATGTTCTCGCGGTATTTGCATTAATCGCAGGAACGGCAACCACCTTTAGTCTCGCAACTCCTCTTTTATCAGAGGCGCTTACATCACTCTTTGGAGTGGCTGCTTCAAAGTGGCTTACAATAGGAATCCTTGTTATCATCTGTATCGTATACACGGTTTCTGTTATGCGCGGCATGAAGGGTGTTAAGTTCCTCGCTGAGATATGCATGTATGTATTCTTTGCACTTTTACTCTATGTGCTTATCGGCGGTTCAAGTGCAAGGTACATCCTTGAAACAGGCTTCAGTGCAATTGGAAACCTTGTACAGAATTTCATTGGGCTTTCAACCTGGACGGATGCCCTTCGTACATCGGACTTCCCGCAGAACTGGACAATTTTCTACTGGGCTTACTGGATGGTATGGTGCGTGGCGGCTCCGTTCTTCATGGGTTCAATCTCAAAGGGAAGAACTGTAAAGCAGGTTATTCTCGGCTCATATGCATTCGGTCTTGGCTCGACATTTATTTCATTTATTGTTCTCGGAAACTACGGACTGGGACTCCAGGTTACGGGACAGCTTGATTTCATCGGTCTCTATGAGATGACAGGTGACCTCTACATGACAATCATTGAAATAATAAAGACACTTCCGGCTTACAGGGTTGTGCTTATTCTTCTTATTGTATCGATGATAGCCTTTTATGCCACAAGCTTTGATTCAATCACACTTGTTGCGTCGCAGTATTCATACAAGGAGATGAATGGTGATGAGGAGGCTGGAAAGGGAATGAAGCTCGCGTGGGCAATACTTCTCATTCTTCTTCCGATAGCACTTATTTTCTCGGAGTCATCGATGAACAACATGCAGACGGTATCGATTATTGCGGCATTCCCAATTGCGGTGGTCATTATACTCATCATTGCGTCGTTCATAAAGGACGCAAGGAAGCATATCAATCCCTAATTCGCAATTCGCAGAGCTTTGCCCTGCTACTTGCTCATTATCCAACTCGTCTTAAGCTCAGTCATCCGCCTGTATGCAAGCCTTGGATAATCGAGCTGTTTTTATAAGGATTGCGTTGCAATCCTCTGCCTAATTCGCAATCCACAGGCCTTCGTCCTGTTACTTGCTCATTATCCAACTCGTCTTAAACTCAGTCATCCGCCTGTATGCAAGCCTTGGATAATCGAGCTGTTTTTATAAGGATTGCGTTGCAATCCTCTGCCTAATTCGCAATTCGCAGTGCTTTGCCCTGCTACTTGCTCATTATGCAGCGCCCACTAAGTTCACGTTGCTGCCTTCAAGCAAGCTTGAGGCATCAAGTAAACTCGTAGGCTTATAAAAAATTTAAAAACAATTAAAAAGCTGAACAATCCGTGAAAATTGTTCGGCTTTTCTTGTATTACGGAAGAAAATTTACTATTATATCCATATCAGACGAGGTAAATAACATATGGCAAAATTAGGAAATATTTTTGACGATTTCAATCAGGATAACAACAACGGCCAGGGTGGCAACCAGAACAATAACAACATGCCGCCAAAACCGAGAAAGCAGATGATCATCTACTGGATCATTGCCATCATTGCTATCCTGGTTATCAACTTTGTGGTTATTCCGGCCATCTCAAGAAGAAACATCGTAGAGGTCGGATATGACAGGTTCCTCGATGCAATCGAGAACAAAACAATCGACGAGGTTGAGCTTAACAGTACGACAATCCGTTATACGGAAAAGAGCTCGAAGACAATCTTTGAGACAGGACGTATCGAGTACTTCGGAGAGGTTGACAGGCTTTACAATGCGGGAGCACACTTCACGCAGGAAATCCCGACGACATCAACGCTTTCCGTTATCGCATACCTGCTCATAAACATTCTTCCGATAGTCTTCTTCCTCTGGATTGGCTTCAGGCTTTCAAAGAGCATTACACAAAACGGCGGTGCCGGCGGAATGTTTGGAAACTTCGGAAAGTCAAATGCCAAGCTTTATGCAAAGGATAAGACAGGCGTTACATTTAAGGACGTTGCAGGTGAGGATGAGGCCAAGGAGCTTCTTGCAGAGATGGTTGACTTCCTTCACGATCCGAAGAAGTATCGTGCAATCGGTGCAAAGATCCCGAAGGGTGCGCTTCTCGTGGGCCCTCCAGGAACAGGTAAGACACTCCTTGCAAAGGCTGTTGCAGGTGAGGCAAATGTACCATTCTTCTCAATTTCAGGTTCTGAGTTCGTTGAGATGTTTGTCGGCATGGGTGCCGCAAAGGTAAGGGACCTCTTTAAGGAGGCTGAGAAGAAGGCTCCGTGTATCATCTTCATCGATGAGATTGATGCAGTCGGTAAGAAGCGTCAGGGCAACGGACTCGGCGGAAACGACGAGAGGGAGCAGACACTTAACCAGCTTCTTACAGAGATGGACGGCTTTGACGGAACAAAGGGAATCATCGTTCTCGCAGCAACAAACCAGCCGGATAATCTCGATCCTGCACTTCTTCGTCCGGGCAGATTTGACAGACGTGTACCGGTTGAGCTTCCTGACATGCAGGGTAGAATTGAGATTCTCAAGGTTCATGCAAACAATGTCAAGATGACAGGTAACATCAACTTTGAGCAGATTGCAAAGGCATGCCCGGGTGCATCGGGTGCCGAGCTTGCAAACATGATTAACGAGGCTGCACTTCGTGCCGTTAAGGCTGGAAGGGACAAGGTTAACCAGCAGGACCTTGAGGAATCAATCGAGGTTGTAATGGCAGGCTACAAGAAAAAGAACAAGGTTCTTACAGATAAGGAAAAGCTTATCGTTGCCTACCATGAGGTTGGACATGCACTCGTTGCAGCAAAGCAGGATAACAGTGCACCGGTTCATAAGATTACAATCATCCCGCGTACAAGCGGAGCACTCGGATATACGATGCAGGTCGATGAGGAGGGTAACCACTTCCTTATGAACAGGGAGGAGCTTGAGAACAAGATAGCAACCCTTACAGGCGGCCGTGCGGCAGAGGAGATTATCTTTAAGACAATCACAACTGGTGCCGCAAACGACATCGAACAGGCTACAAAGCTTGCAAGAAACATGGTTTCATACTACGGCATGAACGAGAACTTCGGAATGGTTGCACTTCAGGCTAAGCAGAATGCTTACCTTGGCGGTGACATGAGCATCGCATGCTCAGAGCAGACACTTGCAAAGGCTGATGAAGAGGTTATTGCACTTGTCGGCAAGCAGTATGACAAGGCTAAGAAGATTCTCGAGGATAACCTCATGAAGCTTCATGAGATAGTTAAGTTCCTCTACGAGAAGGAAACCATCACAGGCGAGGAATTCATGCAGCTTCTCGAAAAGAAGACTGATGTATTCACAGCCTCAGCACAGAACGCTTCGGAAACTCCCGCAAATGAAAACGAAGCCGCTGGTCCGGAGACTACAGGAAATGATACTCCTGCAGAAACCACACAGCAGTAAGCAAAATGATTATGTTAACCGTATTGACCTTTTGTGTTAATACGGTTAAACTATATCAGAACCAGAAAATAAAAGCTTTCGGCAGGGAATAATGGAAGATAAAAGCCTACATATACTTGAGTTTGACAAAATAGTTGAAATGCTCTGCGGCTTTGCCTCATCTGAGGCAGGCCGCAGTTTGTGTGCAAAAGTAAAGCCTCTTACAAACATTAAAAAGATTAAGCTTTACCAGCAGAATACGGCTGATGCGAGAATTAGGATTGCGGCAAAAGGGTCTGCACTAAGCTTTCGCGGTGTGACCGACCTTTCGGAAAGCCTCGCAAGGCTTAAGGTAAGTGCGTCACTAAGCCAGGCAGAGCTTTTAAGGGTAAGTGCCGTGCTCACAATAGCCGAGAGGGCAAAACAGTACGGTGACAGCGACAGGGAGGATACCTTAACCGAGGATTTTTCATTCCTCGAGCCGCTTACAAACATTAACAGGGAAATAAAGCGCTGCATATTAAGTGAGGATGAGGTGGCTGATGATGCATCGGGTGCACTTTTATCCATAAGAAAAAGAATGAAGCAGGCCGAGGGCAAGATTCACGAATCGATGTCCGGCCTTTTAAACAGCTACCGTGACTACCTGACGGATGCAGTTATCACTATGAGGGACGGAAGATACTGCCTCCCGGTTAAGAGTGAGCATAAGGCAAAGGTTTCGGGACTAGTGCATGACACATCATCAACCGGAATGACTCTTTTCATTGAGCCGATGGTTGTTGTTAAGCTTAATAACGAGATTAAGGAGCTTGAGACAGAGGCAAAAAAGGAAATCGAGCGTATCGTGGCGGAGCTAAGCAGCTCGCTTGAGCCGCATATCGACGACCTTAAGGATAACATTAACATCCTTAAAAAGCTCGACATGATCTTTGCAAAGGCACTGCTTGCAGAAAGCATGGGAGCAACCATGCCTGGCTTCAGCACCGACAGATATATTGAAATTAAAAATGCAAGGCATCCGCTTATCGATAAGGATAAGGTGGTGCCGATTACCGTAAGGCTTGGCAGGGAGTTTTCGCTCCTTGTGATTACAGGACCTAACACCGGTGGAAAGACTGTTTCGCTTAAGACACCGGGACTTCTTACACTTATGGGACAGGCGGGACTTCACATCCCAGCGGATGATGATTCGGTGCTCGGTGTTTTCGATGACGTATTTGCGGATATCGGAGACGAGCAGTCAATCGAGCAGAGCCTTTCCACGTTCTCGGCACACATGACAAACATCGTGCACATCCTAGATAAGGCAGACCTTAATTCACTCTGTCTTTTCGATGAGCTAGGATCTGGAACCGACCCGACTGAGGGCGCAGCACTTGCAATGGCAATACTCAACTTCCTTCACCGCATGCAGGTAAGGACTATTGCCACAACACACTATGCACAGATTAAGGTCTTTGCACTTAAGACTGAGGGCGTTGAGAATGCATGCTGCGAGTTTGACGTGGCTTCACTCAGGCCTACCTACAGGCTTTTAATAGGAATCCCCGGAAAGTCAAATGCGTTTGCAATCAGTAAGCGTCTCGGACTTCCTGAGTTTGTAATCGACGAGGCTAAGAGCCTTATCGGTGAAACGGACGAGCATTTTGAGGATGTCATCCAGAAGCTTGAAAATGACAGGCTTAATGCAGAAAAGGACCGCCTGGCGGCAGAGGGCTACAAGAGGGAAATAGCCGAGCTTAAGGACAGGATAAAGAAAAAGGAATCTAAGCTTGACGAGCAGAAGGAAAAGATCCTTAAGGAAGCTAAGGACGAGGCCGCTAAAATACTTAAGCGTGCCAAGGAAACTGCCGACGAGACGATTAAGAACATCAATAAGCTGGCCCTTGAGTCAGGCACTGACAAAAAGCTTGAAAAGGAGAGGGCTAAGCTTCGCGAGAATATCAAAAAGCATGAGACGAAGGAGGAACTTAGGCAGAAGGGACCGTCAAAGCCGATTTCTCCAAAGAAACTGCAGATTGGTGACATTGTCCTTGTAACAAGCCTTGGCGGCACCGAGGGTGTTGTGACGAGCCTTCCAAAGGACGGCTATGTCAATGTCAAGATGGGCTTCATGAACTCTAAAGTACTTGTTAAGGATCTTGAATTTGTGAGCGGACCTAAGGAAGAGAAGCCGACTAAGACCTTTACCGGAATTGCACCGAAGGCACTTACGATTTCTCCGGAGATTAACCTCATCGGACTTAATACTGACGATGCGATTCCAAAGCTTGAAAAGTACCTGGACGATGCATACCTTGCGCATCTTGACCAGGCAAGAATCGTGCACGGAAGGGGTACGGGAGCGTTAAAGGAGGCTGTACATAAGCGTCTTAAGAGCGTAAAATATGTCAAGAGCTTCAGGCTCGGAGCCTACGGCGAGGGAGCTGACGGCGTAACCGTTGTATATTTCAAGTAATTTTTCCCTTAATGCTTGCATAAGGGCCTTGGAGGATTTAATATAGAGTAGGAATATGGTGGACTGAAACCACGGCAGGCGAAGTGGTTTCGCTCCGGGGTTTGTAAAAGAGGGGGCACATATGGCAGAAAAGCAGAGAATTCTCATTGTAGACGATGATGAGTCAATCGCAGAGCTTATATCGCTTTATCTTACAAAGGAATGCTACGAGACCATGATGGTCGGAGACGGAGAGGAGGCATTAAAGGCCGTAAAGGAATTTAATCCCGACCTCATTCTTCTTGATCTCATGCTTCCTGGCATTGACGGATACCAGGTATGCAGGGAGGTGAGGCAGAAGCAGGACATCCCGATTATCATGCTCAGTGCAAAGGGCGAGGTATTTGACAAGGTACTCGGCCTTGAGCTTGGTGCTGACGACTACATGATTAAGCCCTTCGATTCAAAGGAGCTTGTGGCAAGGGTAAAGGCAGTACTCAGAAGATACGCCGGAAAGAAGAACAGCGCGGCAGCTACGGAGAAGGGTGACCACGTTGAGTATAAGGACCTTTCCGTTAATCTCACAAACTACTCGGTTAAGTTTAAGGGCGCTCAGGTTGACATGCCGCCTAAGGAACTCGAACTTCTATATTTCCTCGCTTCATCACCGAACCAGGTATTTACAAGGGAACAGCTTCTCGACAATATCTGGGGCTATGAATACCTCGGTGACACGAGAACGGTTGACGTGCATGTAAAGAGGCTTCGTGAAAAGCTTCCTGGTAACGATGAGTGGATCATCGCAACTGTTTGGGGCATCGGATACAAGTTCGAGGTTCTTAAGTAAAAAGCCCGAGTATTATAGGCCATTGGTGAAAAGACCGGTGGCAAAAAGGCTGGGGCAAAAAAGGCTGGCGATGTGACATACGTGCCAGGGGCGGCAGAACGGTTTAAGGCATTAAGACTCGCCGTCAAAAACCACAGAAAAATAAAAATTTTTTGTGCGTGATAAATTAGAAAAATATGTGTTATAACGCATGTTTATAGCGGTTCTCGTGGCAAGACACGTTAATGTACGAAAAATAAAACATTGACAAATCAAAATTTGCGAGTATACTGCAAGCATAAAACAAAATAAAGTTTTGATAGAGGCGCGGCCAAGATCAGTAATATATCATAAGTCAGGAAACGGATATATGAAAGGCGAGGCTGCCGAAGACAGATTAGGGTTCCTGCCCGAAGCTGATCTGGTTCACTGGAGAACATCCCTTGGACTGTCGCATATGTATGCGGAGAGCTGTCATGGCAAATATTATAATTTCGAGTAAAAAAGTCATGATGGATATGCATCATGACTTTATTTGTTTTCGGAGAAACAAACGCAAAACAAAAGGGGGAAATTAATAATGTTTGCAAATTCTTTCTGGGCACTTGTCCCGCCAATCATCGCAATTGCATTGGCACTCATCACAAAAGAGGTTTACTCTTCACTTTTCATCGGAATCGTAGTAGGCGGACTTCTTTTCTCTAACTTCAGTTTCGTAGGAACAGTTGAGCACGTTATCAACGACGGTCTCATCGCTTCGCTTTCAGACTCTTGGAACGTAGGTATCCTTATCTTCCTCGTAGTTCTCGGCGGAATGGTAATGCTTATGAACAGAGCCGGCGGTTCAGCTGCTTTCGGTCGCTGGTCAGTAAAGCACATCAAGACAAAATTCGGTGCACAGTGTGCTACAATCCTTCTCGGAGTTCTCATTTTCATCGATGACTACTTCAACTGCCTTACAGTTGGTTCTGTAATGAGACCTCTTACAGACAAGCACGGCATCTCAAGAGCAAAGCTTGCATACCTTATCGATGCAACAGCAGCTCCTATCTGTATCATCGCTCCTATCTCTTCATGGGCAGCAGCAGTTACAGGTTTCGTAGATGGCGCTAACGGACTTGAGCTTTTCATCAAGGCTATCCCTTATAACTTCTATGCAATCCTTACAATCATCATGATGTTTGTACTTGCAGGATCAAAATTCGAGTATGGCACAATGAAGCTCGCTGAGCTTAACGAGCTTGCACAGGCTAACGACAGACACTATTCACCATCAATGACACAGGCAGAAGACCAGCCACATCCTCCGGTAAGCGAGAGAGGCACAGTTCTTCACCTTATCCTTCCGATCGTAGTTCTCATTATCAGCTGCGTAATCGGTATGATCTATACAGGCGGATTCTTCGACGGAGAGACATTCATCGATGCATTCTCAAATTCAGACGCTTCTGTAGGTCTTGCATACGGTTCAATCGTTGCATTTATTATTACAATCATCTTCATGCTTGTAACTAGAGTTCTTTCATTCCAGGACTGCATGAGTGCAATCCCAGAGGGCTTCAAGTCAATGGTTCCTGCAATCCTTATTCTTACATTTGCATGGACACTTAAGGCTATGACAGATTCACTCGGTGCAAAGGAATATGTTGCATCACTCGTAGAGGTAGTAGCTAACAACAACGCAATCATGAGCCTGCTTCCGGCATTCGTATTCATCATCGGCTGCGGACTTTCATTTGCAACAGGTACATCATGGGGAACATTTGGTATCCTTATCCCGATCGTTGTTAACGTATTCGGTGCTGACCTTTCAAACGAGCTTATGATCATCGGTATCTCAGCTTGTATGGCAGGCGCTGTATGTGGAGACCACTGCTCACCGATTTCAGATACAACAATCATGGCTTCAGCAGGAGCACAGTGCAATCACATTCAGCACGTTTCAACACAGCTTCCATACGCACTTACAGTTGCAGCTGTTTCACTCGTATGCTACATCGCAGCAGGCTTCATCCGTAACTGGGCAATCTGCCTTCCGATCGGCATCGTACTCATGGTAGCAACACTTCTTGTTATCAGAGCAATGGAGTCAAAGAAGATAGCGGCGTAAGAAAGAATCAGTTGAATCATTAACAGACTGAATGGATTACAAAACATAAAAAATTAACCCAAAAAATAAATCCTAAAAAATAAGCATAAACAAATACACAAATCTCCTAGAGGTGCTGCTTCGAAAAAAGCGGCACCTTTTTTATTTCATGTTATGAAGTATTAATAATAGTAGAAAGAATCATCATCCGGATTTTCAGTTGTTACATATTATATATGTATATTTATTTCTGTTGGATAGAGTATGTTTACGGACTGTTTCCCAAATCCTTTCTGAAAAAACGTAAATAAATAATTGCATTACGTATTCAAGTAATCAAAATCGTTGTTTAATCCGTAAAAGGCCTCTAAAATTTTGAAATCTTACCTGTATCCACACCTGGCCATTATCCAAATT